>JABJED010000190.1 GCA_018665025.1 Gammaproteobacteria bacterium | reverse complement strand
GCCGGTCAGTTAACGCCTTTCAGTGCTGCCAGTGAGATTCTGAATATGGTTTTCAAGGCAGGCAATCAGAAAGGCGCCGGGTGACCGTAAGCTACGCTGTTTTAATTTATGGATAGCGGACTATAGCGAGAGAAGTGGCCACCGATAATAGCTCAACCGAGCTTATTTCCGAGTCCAAAATCGAATATGCTAGGGATCAACGTTATTCGAAAATAAAAGGAAAGAAATACAGTGACCGTACTTGAAGACTACACTTTCCAGGACAAGGACGTTATTGATCCTGAAGTTTATGAGCAGGTAGGCCATCCGCAGCATGCATTTGCCTGGCTTCGTGCTAACGATCCGCTTCGAATGGTTGAGCCGGAGGGTTTTCGGCCTTTCTGGGTCGTTACTAAACATGCGGACATTACTGAAATAGAAAAGCAGCCGAACATATTTACCAGTGAGGCACGACCTATTCTGATGCGTGAAGCAACAGCCCCGGAAATGAAGGAAGAGATAATCAGTGCAATTTTTGAAAAGCTGCAGGACGCTCCACGATTGCTCGAGGTGCTTGCAACGTCTTCGGAACAAGGGTTAATTCGCTCACTGGTACAAATGGACCAGCCCGACCACACGGCTTACCGGGAGCTTGTGCAGCCCTGGTTCAAACCGACAAATATCAAGGCGCTCGGTGACCGGCTCGAGGAGCTTACCAAAGACATCCTGGATCAGATGATGGGTGATGGCAGTAGCCAGAAATGTGACTTTGTTCAGGACGTTTCAATCTATGCGCCTCTTAGGTTAATCACGGAATTGCTAGGTGTACCCCAACAGGACGAGTGGCGCATCCTTAAACTGACTAACGAACTGTTTGCGGGCGATGATCCCGAAATGCAGCGTATAGCGGATGACCCGCTGTCGATCTTCGATACGATCAAGGATATCTACCAGTACTTTAGCGACCTGACGGACAAATTTCGGGAGCACCCGGATGAAAGCCTGGCGAGCTATATCGCCAATGGCAAAATTGATGGCGAGTACCTGCCATACAAGGAGCTGATTTCCTACTACACTATTGTTGCTACCGCTGGACACGACACGACACGAAATTCTATTACCGGTGGACTCCACGCGCTTCTGACTCACCCGGAACAACTGCAGCGTTTTAAGGAAATCGTCCACGACGAGAACGCCGTTAAACTGGCAGTTGAAGAAATGATTCGCTGGACAACGCCCGTTGTACAATTTTCCAGAACCGCGGAGCAGGATTATGACCTGCGCGGTAAGACAATTAAAAAGGGCGATACGGTAGGGCTGATGTATGCGTCAGCCAGTTTTGATGAAGAAATTTTCGATAAGCCCTTCGAGTTCAATATAGAGAGAAAACCGAACAGGCATCTAGCCTTCGGCACGGGTCCCCACCAGTGCCTTGGTCTGATCCTGGCACGACTGGAGATGCGGGTTTTCTTCGAACAGCTGATTCCGCGAATAGCCGAAATGGAACTTGTTGGGGATCCTGAGCGCGTCAGGGCCAGCTTCGTACATGGGCTTAAGCATATGAACATCCGGTATCGTTTGACGGACTAGTTGGTGATACCGGTGATCCTGCTGGGTAATTTAGCAGGAGTTTAGCTCCGCAATAACTGACCCGCGGTGGCGCCACTGTGCTCATTATTCGTTAGGAAAATTTCGCCATTCACTACGGTATTCAAAATACCGCTGGCGGTCTGTTTCAAACGCATTGCGCCTGCGGGTAGGTCGTTCAACACTTCCGGCATGTTCGGCCCAATAGTCTCAGGGTCAAAAACCACGACATCGGCAGCCATGCCTTCACGTAATAGACCGCGATCATGTAATCCCCATAAGGTAGCGGTGTTATAAGTGATTTGCTTAACCGCTTCTTCCAGGGTCAAGGCTTGTTTCTCGCGGACCCAGTGGCTCAATAGGTGCGTTTGCAATGAGCTATCCATAATCTGGGATACGTGCGCCCCTGAATCAGAGAATGTCACGACGGAGCGAGGATGTTTGATCATCTCCAATACATGATCCTGGTTTTCATTGGCGATAGGTGCGCGAAAGAACATCTTCAAATCACGTTCGAGTGCCATATCGATCATTAGCTCGACAGGGTCAACCCCTTTTTCTTTTGCGATTTGCGCCATTGACGGTTTGTCGTAGCTCATATCGTCCATCGGGAACACATAGTCCCAATCCGGTGGGCGTATCTCTGCGCCAACGATACGCGGCCCCGTATATTCGCGGTTGGCGATTTCAACGAGCTTTGCCTTTGTTGCCGGATCCCCGAGACGTACTTTTTGCTCATCCATGGGTAGGGCGCGGATATCACTCCACAGCTCCCAATTGTCATAAGGTGTCGCACTTTCAAAAGACAAGATGTTGTTCAGACCGCGGCTATGCACCTGGGCAAACATTCTGCCGCCAGCGGCTGCGGTTTCATCCAGCAGGTCAAAATAGGGTCTCCAGATTTCGGGGGCAGCCTTGACACTGAACATGCCCCAGGTTTGTGTTACACCGGATTCGACGGCGAGATCCCTAAGACGATCGTGATATTCACGATTACGTTCCGGGCTGCGACCTGGTGACTCGCCCGCGATTTCGAAAATGCCTTTGCCTGTTTCACCAACTGCGTTGACGATGGCACGGACTTCTTCCCAGTTGGCGAGACGACTTGCGACGGGTCGATCGTCAGCGGTGGTGTGGTTGAAGGTGCGTGAAGTAGAAAAGCCAATCGCACCCGCATGCATGGCTTCTTTTACCAGTGCTTGCATATGTTTAACTTCATCTTCGTTGGCCTCTGCCTCGAAAGCCCGTTCCCCCATCGTGTAGGTACGCAGTGCAGAGTGACCAATATAGCCTGCATAGTTGATACCCTTTGGCAGATCGTCGACGGTATCCAGAAACTCAGGGAAGGTTTCCCAGGTCCAGTCGATACCTTCCAGCATCGCATCACGGGACAGATCTTCGGCGCGTTCCAGGTTACGGAATACCAGGTCAGCATCCTCCTGTTTACACGGCGCCAGGGTAAAGCCGCAGTTGCCCATCACCACGCTGGTGACACCGTGATAGCTGGAGCAGGAACCGATGGGATCCCAGAAAATCTGGGCGTCCATATGGGTATGGCCGTCGACAAAGCCGGGCGAAACCACATGACCTTCTGCATCAATGGTTTGTTTGGATTTTTCGTTAACGCGGCCAATCTTCGCGATCTTACCGTCTGTAATCGCAACGTCGGCGCGATACCTGGCACTGCCTGATCCGTCTACTACCGTGCCGTTCTTGATAACGAGGTCATAGCTCATGGGCTTTCTCCGCTAGAATAACTTTCCGGTATCATACCAATAAATGGTAGTGCGTCGATGCCAAAGTCGCAGCGTGAGTTCTGGCTTCCAGGAGTCTGTGCTGAAACACCAGAATAAGAATAAGAATACAAAGATAATGCTACCAGCAACGGTTACCAGTACGCTGGCCGGTGGCTGGATCACGTAGTTCATCAGATCGTGGAGCAGACCGAATCCCATGTGAGGTATGTCTTTTATCGTTTGAAATGTCATTGCTGTCCTTGTTCGTTCAGGTTGGTTCTTTCACAGTAGGTCGCGCAGGTTTACCGCTTGTCCGGATTCAATCGATTGTTGTGCTGCCACCCCCAGCACTACAGACAGCAGGCCGTCCCTGACAGTAACAGCAGGGGGCGTGCCGTTGTTGATCGCCTCAATAAAACCGAGATGCTCAAGGTAACTGGCGCCGTGATGAAGGCCTTGTTCTTTTATTCGGGGGTCCGGTTTGATTTGAATGGTTTTAAAGTCGTTGCTTGCTCTGTTGCTAATGATCAGTTCATTGCCGGGTACAGTCGTTTCAATTTTACCGATGTCACCGGTCACGGCGATATGCTGTTCATGCCGGCTGCCTTCGGCGAACATGCACAGATCGAGCAATGCCCTTGCGCCGTTGGCGAATTCCACGATGACATAGGCATTGTCCATAATGTCAGGTGTCTCGCCATTGTAGAACTCGTCCAGGTGATTCACATCCTGCCCACCTGAAGCGATAACCCGGATAGGTTCGCTGGGTATAACCTGGGTCATTAGGTCAAAAAAGTGGCAGCATTTTTCAACCAGCGTGCCGCCTGTATTGCGATTAAAACGATTCCAATTGCCCACCTTCTTCAGGAATGGAAAGCGGTGCTCACGAATTGCACACATACGAATGTCACCAATGGCATCGAGATGCTGCAGCGTCGCGGTAATGGGTGACATGTATCGATATTCAAGACCAATCCAGACGATCCCCGGATGTTGATCTGCAGATTTCACCAGTTCCTTAGAGTCAGTGATAGTCGTACACATCGGCTT
>JABJED010000189.1 GCA_018665025.1 Gammaproteobacteria bacterium | reverse complement strand
TAACTATCAATATAGTTAGTTATCCAGCGAACGTTCAGATCCTGCCAGGCATAGTTCAACGTGGCATGTCCCTTCCACTCGGCAAGTGTTCTTGCCAGCGAAGTACCATAGTTCAATCTACCGAGCGCATCATACTTGCCACCAAACTCCCAGGAATCAATATCGAAACTTAAGATTCGAGTTCCGGTCACCTCAGCTGAAAAATAACCTGGACCCAATTCCAAACCATACTTGAACGTAATGTCGAGACCATCAGTCTCGTAGTCCGGTCCATTCACAATGTTGACGTTAATAATCTCAACATCTGTTGCATTGGTACCGCCACCAAAAATCAATCGATCAAAGTATTCTCCGTTGGGATCGCAGACCCCACCAGGACATGCCAGATTGAGAATGTTTGTGAATGGTTCAGTCACAAGCGGATCTGTAAAGTCGTAGGACCAGTAGTCGACTGTGAGATACAGATTATCCGAATCGGTCAACAAGCCATCACGATCAACCAGTAAACCGATGTTAATCGTATCAGCTTCTTCAGGCTTCAAACCTGGGTTACCCGTCGTATCAATGCGCTTGAACGCACCAGTTACCGCAACAAACTGCAACGAACTCGATGAATTGGATCCAACAGTCTGATTTAGGGTGGGTCCACGGAATGTAGAACCGAATGATGCCCGCAGGCCTATACTATCGGTAACCTGCCATCTAACTGAGACCTTTGGATCTGTTGTAGAACCTGTTTGCCCGCCGTAATCTTCGTGACGCACAGAAAGCTGACCTTCAATAGTGTCCGTAAATGGGAAATGGAATTCTGCGAACGCACTCCAGATATCCCTGTCTTCATCGATCGGGAAACTCGGTGGCAGGAATCCGAACAGACCGGTTCGACCGGTCTCACAATCCTTAATTTCAGGACCCGCAGAACAAGGAAACTGCACACCATCATAGAAACCAGAGACACCGGTTTCATAGGTTTCATCCCTGTATTGGAAACCAACCGCGTAATCTATCACACCGCCCGCCATCTCGAAGGAAGACAACTGACCCGTCAATATACCTTCGATAGTTAACAACGAGGTTTCACCTGAGCCAACACCTGAGGTCATCATGTATTCACGGATAGCCTCGTTATCCAGGGCCGGATTGAAGTCCGGATTGTTCAAAGTGCCGTTAGGTACCAGTGGATCTGAGCCAGACATCGAGTTGGAAAAAGGAATCCAGTACTGACACGCTCCTTGACCTGCATTGGCCTGAACGGTCGCCAGCGAGAACTCCAACTGGCCCTGCGCATTGTACTCATTAGGCACCTGGGCTTCGCACTCGAATCCACCAAGACCCTGGCGTGCTCGATTGTCACGATAAACCATCGTGTCGCCTCCGGCAGATTCACGCTCTGACTCAGAATAAGTCAGCGCAATTTGCCAGCCTTTGTCACCCCACTCGCCATCGAGCGCTGCAGAAAAGCGCATCAACTCAGAGTGGCGGAAATGTTTCCTGGGCGGACCGTCCTGACCGTAATAACGACCATAGAACCAGGCCACTTCTTGCCAATCATTAGGAATGCCCTCTGCATCCTGCTCGCCGCCATCGCCGCCATACATACAATAGGCTTCATCACATGATGCGTAAGCCCCGTATAGGTCTGGGTACTTGCTCGCCATATCGACCAGACCAGGATTACCTGCTCGAACGGTCCTGTTTTCATCAACCAGCTTATTGGGTGGGTACGAAGGTGAAGTACCCCAGCCAGGTACATCGCTGTCAGTTAACAGGAACTCCATGCTTAGCGTGGTCGAGTCGTTTATCTCGAACGTGGCTTCTGTGAACCACTGCCAGCGTTCTGCATCTTCAGCCAGGTTATCGAAAGCCGTGTACTGGAATCTGCAAAAGCCGCCTAAACCGGGGTCACCATTACCCAGTGAATCGGGATCGGCAAATGGGATGTTCAGAGTAGTTGTTCTAGCCCCGCCAAGATTCTCACAGTTTGGGTCTACGATACCGGTGGCTAATAGCCCACCGAAGCCGCCGCCGATTGGCGATGCCGCCCAACGATCATTTGGAATCAGAACCGATGGCCTGCCGACTGAAGACCAGCCACCGCGAGTGTTGTCGGCGTAGCTTCTTAGCGCCCAGTCGCGATCAGCAATTCGAAGTTGGCTACGCTCGATATAACTCGCCGAACTGACAATGTGCGCGCGTCCATCCATAAACTCGCCACCCCAGATAACACCAAACTCGGTATCACCGTCTGACTCTTCGATGTCCTTATGACTCGCTGAAACCTCGAACCCTTCGAAATCGCTCCGCGTGACAAAGTTCATCACGCCGGCAATTGCATCGGAACCGTAAGTGGCGGCTGCGCCGTCTCTCAACATCTCGATTCGCTGAACAGCGATGGAGGGCATCATATTGACGTCTACCAGCAGCTGAGCTTGAGCACCGATCGCGCCTGGCGACCAGGTGGTTCGACGGCCATTGATCAAAACAAGCGATCGACTTGGACCAAGACCTCGAATGTTTATCGTTGCGCGATCAGCGCCTGCCCCAGCCTGAAACTGGTCAGTTTCACCATCCGCGCCTTGTGAAAAAGATAAGCTCTTAATCAGATCCATCGTGGTCGGTGAACCCGACAAGGCCAGGTCATCTCTTTGAAGCGTTGTTATCGGCAACGATGCATCTTCTGCCGCACCCTTGATGTAGGAACCTGTGACAACCACCTCTTCGAGTTCCTCAGCAGCCTGAGCTGGCTGAAACGACAAGAGAGTTGTAGTTAGTAAAGCGAACGGTATAACCCACCGCTGACGAAAAGACTTCTGCATAAATCTATCCCCTTATTTAGCATTATTTGTGACCAGGCATTCTAGCCCAGCAAAACCAATCGGCATGAAGGATTGAGAGCCTACTTGCGACGTACACTCCTCGAGCATGCTCAGCCCAAAAGGTATAACTCGTAGTGACCAATGTCAATAACCGTCGTGAATTGCGCGCAACCGATTACTGACAACGTGTATGTGGTGTGTGATATGTTGGCGCGGACGAAAAGTAACCGAGGTCGTATGAACAAAGCTGCTCTATTGTTTTGCGTATCATTGCTGTGTGCTTGCGCATCATCAGACAGGACGCCCGAAGAAATCGCTGCTGCTAAATCTGCGCGTAAACACTGCACTGATAGCGCACCTACCGGGTCACATCGCCGGGTATCCCGCTGCAGAAGTGCCGCACAGTTGAAGGCTGAGCGTGAAGCGGCCCAGGAATCGTTGAGGAACCGGTCTACAGTGTCTGGGGGTGGCGGCGAGAGTCAGTAGATCAGGGTCTGCTTTTTTGTTGGTAATTTTGATGATGTAACCGTGGGATCCTGTTGGAGAGAGCAGCTTCCATCTATGTATCGCTGGTGCGCATGGAAGCGCAAATTTCACTGATCACCTACTGATATTGGTAGCCACTAAACCGGGCAGGTTTATCACAGGATCTGGGTATCCTTCATGACCTGGCTTTTAATCCTATCAGCGCCCTCTGGAATCTTAGCTCACCGATACTATGCCGATGAAAACCTTTATAACGTTGATAGCTTGCTGCTGGCTCGCTACACCCGCCTTTGCCAACGACACTCTGAGTTCTGCCTTCAAAGCAGTCGACGAACGCGACTACGAACGAGCGATAGGAACCCTGACCAGGCTATCCGAGAAGCAACCGGATCGTAATGTATTGTTTCATCTTGCAAGGGTGCAGTACCACTCAGGTAATTTCGACGACGCGTCAGACACCCTGGAAGACTTTCACCAGCAGTATCCTGGTGATGGTGAAGCCTACTATCTTTCCGGTCTGGTATACCTCGCTCTGATCGGTGAGGTCAACATTTTCAAGAAAGTCGGCATGGCGAACAAGGCACTATCGTCCTGGAAGGCTTCCGTTGCCGCCGATCCCGGGAACCTGGATTCCCGGTATGCCATCTTCGCTTACTATACCAATGCACCGAGGATAGCCGGCGGGGACCTGGACATTGCCAGGGAGCAGATGAATGAAATCGAACAGCTTGACAAGGCCTATGGCGCCATGGCGAAAGGTCTGTTGCTTAGCAAGGAAAAAGATATGCCGGGCGCCGAGGCCGCTTTCAAGAAGGCCGCTGTATTGATGAATCGCGCAGGGCCTTACTTTTCTCTGGCTCAGTTTTATATGCAAACCGAGCAATATGAAAAAGCGATCTCTTCCGTTCAGCAGTTCCAGCGCCGCGAAAAACGTTGGTGGGATCCCGATGTGGCAGTCGCTCACCTTGTGATCGCAAGCGCGAACGCTGAGCTGGGGAACCCTAAGGTAGCCAGAAAGGAAGCTGCACTAGGGCTTTCCATGAATCCCAACAAACAAACTAAAAAACTACTCAACGCTATATTAGAGTCCTTATAGCTGCACTTCATCTACTTAAGATTAGATATCTGGCTTGGTGGCCTGTTCTACTTTCACAAAAATCATGATCACAAAACCGACCACCGACCACCGGCAAACCGATCAGCGATGCAAGCACTGCCCCTTCACCGGGTCACCAACGATCATGGTCGAGAAGTAGGGTGCAATATATAGATCGTGACCAGAATGACGTAAGGGTTACGCGCCCATTCAAAAACCGCCCAGCTTCGATAACCAAGTGGCCCCGCCGGTTGCCCGGATATAGACAAGACCGACAAGATTATTGTTCAGTCGTACCAATTAGCTCTACCAGGTCGCCGCCATCCCGCGTGGCCTCTATAAAAGAGGCCTCGTAAGCAGATTCCGGGTTGGTTCGAACTCGTTCATCCAACCGATGCGCATCTTCACCAACCAGGATTCGCCACTTACCCGCCTTAACGCCGTCCAGGATGATCGTCGCTGCCTCTCCCGCACTGGTAGGGGCATTATCTCGAAATGCGATTCCCCTCTGGTGCATGAACTCACGGATCTGGTCGTCGGACAGGTTCATCACTACTTCTGACATCTCTCCACCTGAGTTCATCATTCGCTCGCGTAGTTCCTTGATGTCCTGTTCACTCATATCAAGAGCCGCTGGTCGTCCAAGAACTTTCCCGGAATTGATCGCGATGGAGGTGCCTATGTGCCCCGGCATAACAACACTAACCCCTACGTGAGGCGCATTCAGCCTGAGGTCGGTGACCAGCGATTCACTGAAGCCCTTTACCGCAAACTTAGCGGAACAATATGCGGTATGCGGCGTGTTCGGGCCCAGAGAAGCCCAGAACCCATTGATGCTGCTGGTGTTAACGATGTGTGATTCATCAGCATTAACCAATGATTCTATAAAGGCGCGGCAACCATAGTAGACGCCGTACCAACAGACATTGAAGGTTCTTTCCCAGTCAGCTCTGTCCTCTGGGTTCATAAAACTGCCGCCGCCACCAATACCGGCATTGTTAAATAACAAATTAATCTTATCGCCGTGGGCAGCGATCACTTCATCCCGAAAGTGGTTCATGGCTTCTTCACTGGAAACGTCACATTGGTGCAGAGTCACCAGGATGTCGGGATTCAGTTCCTGACACAGAGTTTTTGTTTCTTCCAGGTTCTCCATCAGAACATCACAGGTTGCGACATTGCATCCTTCCTTAACCAGCTGCAGGCAGAGCTCCCTTCCCATACCGGTACCTCCACCGGTCACAACTGCTATCTTTCCTTCAAAGCTATCCATCTACCTCTCTCCTCGATTCTTTGCTAATTTGGCTATTTAGGGTCTTGTTGCTCGACATCAATGGCTCCAGGCACCATACCATTAAACTGACTTTTTGCCCGCCACAGCATGACGGCCAGCGCCGCAAACGGAAGGCCAATAAATGCACCCATCCACCAGTCGGTTTCGGTGTAGAGCCAGGGCCAGACCGCCATGCCGATTGCTACTTGCACAACATAAAGAGCCGCCCAGGGAAACATCCACCGTTTCATCTTCAGGAAACCGAAGAATCCGGCTCCGTAGATCAACCAGTGCAAGGGCTCAGTCGCCTTGGCGGCCCAACCATGGAGCATGAAGCCAAACCAGACTTCAGCATCCTGGTCGACGGGCTTGTAAAACAAATCAAATGGCATGTAGATGAACGTCATATATGCACAAAAAATCATCAGTGCGTTCATCCAATGTGGACGTCCCGCAAAAAGTTTCTTCAGTTTCTTCACCAGGGCTTGCTCCCGCTCTAATTGAATTTAAAATACTCTTCCCGGCGCTCATCATGCAACTCACAGGCGCTTTCGATCGGTGTCACACCGTCTTTATAATTGATGTAAATAATCATTGATGAATGGAACGACCCGATCGAAATTAGCGCAACTGAACTCTTTTTGACCAGACCAAAGAACATTTTTAACTGCTCTACCCGGGTGCTTTCACCGCGAGTAAAGACCAGAACTTCATCGAAGTTCTCGTCATCGTTTTGAAGCTTACCAGTAACAGCGACGACTCTTCGAATAGAGCTTCAAATAGCTTTATGGCTGAGTTTCTCGTCGGTGGGGCCTGGTCGACTTCGGGTTGGCATGGACCATAAACCAGCACACCGTGCAGGTTTACGGTCCCGGTAGAAAGAGGGAAGAAAAAAAAAGAAACAGGGGAAAAAGGGGTCAGCCCTGACCCCAGAACTGTCACCCCTCGATAAAGCTTTTAAGCTGTTCCGACCTGGAGGGATGCCTGAGCTTTCGAAGTGCCTTGGCTTCAATCTGCCGAATACGCTCGCGCGTTACCGAAAACTGACGGCCCACTTCTTCAAGGGTATGATCAGTATTCATATCAATACCAAACCGCATCCTTAGTACCTTGGCCTCACGGTCGGTCAAAGCAGTCAGCACATCGGTCGTGGTCTCTTTCAACCCTGCATCTGTTGCGTGATCCATCGGGGATTCGGCAGTGGTGTCACTCACGAGATTCCACATGGTGGAATCATCATCATCACCAACGGGTGTTTCCAGTGAGATAGGCTGTTTCGCAACATCTAGCGCCTTCAGGACTTTGTCTTCCGGCAAGTCCATCCTCTTGGACAGTTCCTCGATTTTCGGTGGCCGCCCGAGTTCCTGGATCAGCTGCCGAGTCAATCGATTGAGCTTGTTTACCGTTTCCATCATATGGACCGGTACTCGAATCGTTCGCGCCAGATCCGAGATAGAGCGAGTGATCGCCTGCCTGATCCACCAGGTGGCGTAGGTAGAGAACTTGAATCCACGACGGTACTCAAACTTGTCGACAGCCTTCATCAAACCAATGTTGCCTTCCTGAATCAGATCGAGGAAATGCAATCCACGGTTGGTGTACTTCTTGGCTATCGAGATGACCAGCCTGAGATTCGCCTCAATCATGTCCTTCTTGGCGGCACGAGTGTTTCCGACCGCCAGGAATAAACGACGGTTAAGGTCCTTGATTTCCGCAATGCTCATATCAGTTCGAGTCGATATGCGTTTGATCAGCTTGTTACCATGACGAACAGAGACCCTTACTTTTTGTAAGCTTTCTGCAATTTCTGGCATCTTTTCTGTCATGTCGTCGATCCAGTCGACACTGGTCTCGTTGCCAACATAGTTCTTCAGGAAGACTTCCCTGGGCATTTTGCTTTTGCGGACACACAAGTCACGAATCGATCGTTCCTGATCCCTGATTAACTGCATATCACGACGAACAAGCTCCAGTATCGGATCCATCACCGCAGGTACCAGCTTGAACAGGCTGAATGCGTCAGCCATTTTCCCCTGGGCCTTGACTGTCTTCGGATCTAACCGGCCCTGCTTGGTCCTGGCCCGATCATAAGCTTTGTAGGCCTTATCCAAGATCTTAAATCTTAGATGCCCCAGATCATGGTCAAGCTTACCGGTATTGTCGTCCTCACCAGCTTCATAGTTGCCGCTCGATTTCGCCTCAGCGATCAGGGACATGTCTGGAATGATATCTTCCGGGTCGAGAAACCCTGAGAT
>JABJED010000188.1 GCA_018665025.1 Gammaproteobacteria bacterium | reverse complement strand
GTCTCTGGATAGTGAGCTGGAAAAAACCGCCTAAGCGATAAATCCGGACTAGAGGTCCTTCGACTACGCTCAGGACTTAGAATTTTTACGAAATTTGCACCGCAAATTTCTAAAATTCTAAGGCTGATAGTAAGCGTTTTCGGTCACCGCATGGTCCGTGACATCGCGCACTGCAGTCAGTTCTGGCAGGCGCTCGAGCAAGGTTTTTTCAACCCCGTCTTTCAACGTCGTTTCAACCATGCCACAACCCTGGCAACCACCTCCGAATTGAAGGATGGCAATTTCTGAATCAACTACCTCAACAAGGTTCACATTCCCGCCGTGTGACGCCAATCCGGGATTGATCTCGCTATGCAGCACATAATTAATCCTGTCTTCAATCGGGCTGTCATCTGAGACATTCGGGACTTTGGAATTCGGTGCCTTGATGGTCAATTGGCCGCCCATTCTGTCTTCCGCGTAATCTACCAGCGCGTCAACCAGAAATGGTTGGCTGCGATCGTCAATCCAGGCAGGAAACCCTTCATATTCGATACGCTCATCCTCTGGTTGTTCTTCACCTGGTCTGCAATAGGCAATGCAGGTTTCAGCCAGGGGCGTTCCAGGGTCTGCGATAAATATCCTGATACCAATTTCGCCATCTTCCTGTTTGGAAAGGAGCTCAAGAAGGTAAGCCTGTGCAGAGGGCGTGATTTCAACCATGGGATTAACTTTCAAATGAATACGCTGGTTATTTTAGCGGAAAGGCATGTTCGTAAAAACCATAAGTTTTATAGGGTCAGAGCTTACCTCAGTATGAGATCAGCTCATGTTAATGACCAGTATCTTCAATATCCATGAATGCCAGTATTGATAGAATTGGCGCAACTTTCAGACACCAGAAAAACCCATGAACGCTGCTATTTCGACACAACTTCGAAACATTCTTAACGAAAGGGTGCTCGTAATGGATGGCGCCATGGGCACATCGATCCAGGACCTTAGACTCGGGGAAGAAGATTATCGAGGGCCCCGCTTCCAGGACCACCCCAGCCCGCTGAAAGGCAACAATGAACTCCTCACGCTGACACGACCCGATGTGATCACGGATATCCACCTGGGCTACCTTCGGGCTGGTTCCGACATTCTGGAAACAAATACCTTTACGGCCAACGCCGTCTCCCAGGCAGACTATGGAACCGAATCGCTTTGCTATGAACTCAATCGGGATTCAGCAAGATTGTGTCGAAAGGCGATCGACATCGTGCTGGCAGAAAACCCGGGGAAGCCTCGTTTCGTTGCGGGCGCAGTTGGGCCCACAACACGGGCTGCTAGCCTGTCTCCAGATGTTAATGACCCGGGCTATCGCAGCATTACCTTTGATGATCTGGTTGCAGACTACAGCACATGTGTTGAAGGGCTGATGGAAGGCGGTGCCGATATCATCCTTATTGAAACCATCTTCGATGTCCTGAACTCGAAGGCGGCCATCTATGCGACGCGAAAAGTGTTTGCGGAAAAGGGAACCTCACTACCAATCATGATCTCGGGCACCATTACTGATGCAAGCGGCCGCCTGCTTTCCGGCCAAACTACAGAAGCGTTCTGGGCTTCGATTCGCCATTCAAACCCGCTGTCAGTTGGTTTCAACTGCGCGCTGGGTGCGGATGAACTCAGGCCATATATCGCAGAACTATCCCGAGTTGCTGATTGCTTTGTCTCTGCCTACCCGAACCGTGGCTTACCTAACGAATTTGGCGAGTATGACGAAACCATTGATCACATGGCCGATTCCATCAAGGATTATGTGGACTCCGGGCTCGTCAACATCATCGGTGGATGCTGTGGTACGACGCCGGAACACATTGCTGCGTTCACTGAACTCGCTGCATCATCCGTCGTCCGCAAGCCAAAAGACCGCTCACGCGATTGCCTGTTATCCGGCCTGGAGCCCTTCTCGATTAATCAGGATTCCCTGTTCGTGAATGTCGGTGAACGAACCAACGTCACCGGTTCCGCTAAATTCGCGCGGCTCATTCGTGAAGAAAACTACGAGGAAGCACTTCAGGTCGCCAGGGAACAGGTAGAAAACGGTGCGCAAATCATCGACATCAACATGGACGAAGGCATGCTCGACTCCAAAGCCGCGATGGTGAAATTCCTTAACCTCATCGCCGCTGAACCTGATATCTGTCGTGTACCCATCATGGTTGACAGCTCCAAATGGGAAATTATCGAGGCCGGGCTAAAATGTATCCAGGGTAAGTCTATCGTGAACTCCATCAGTCTAAAGGAGGGCGAAAAACCATTCATCGAACAGGCGAATATTTGCCTGAACCACGGCGCCGCCGTCATTGTCATGGCTTTCGACGAGGATGGGCAAGCCGATAATCTGCAGCGAAAACAGAACATCTGCAAACGTTCCTATGACCTTCTGGTTGACGTTGTAGGGTTTCCTCCCGAAGACATCATCTTTGACCCGAACGTCTTTGCTGTTGCAACCGGCATCGAAGAACACAATCTTTACGGCAAGGATTACATCGACGCATGCGCCTATATAAAGAAAGAGCTGCCGCACGCGCATATCTCGGGCGGCATTTCCAACGTGAGCTTTTCGTTCCGTGGCAACAATGCGATGAGGGAGGCCATTCATGCTGTTTTTCTGTACCACGCGGTGAAAGCCGGGCTGACCATGGGTATCGTCAATGCCGGCCAACTTACCATTTACGAAGATATTCCAGCAGATCTGCGGGAACGTATTGAAGATGTTCTGTTCAATAGAAGAGAGGATTCAACCGAAAGACTAATAGAAGTCGCTTCAAGATTCGAAGGCGGTGAAAAGAAGGCCAGCAAGGAAGATCTAACCTGGCGAGAAAAGCCCGCACGGGAGCGACTTTCATACGCACTTGTTAAGGGAATTAACCAGTACATCGTTGATGATACTGAAGAGGCGCGCCTGGAGGCTACGCGGCCAATTGAAGTCATTGAAGGCCCGCTGATGGATGGCATGAATGAAGTCGGCGATCTTTTCGGTGCAGGTAAAATGTTCCTGCCGCAGGTGGTTAAGAGCGCACGAGTAATGAAACAGGCCGTCGCTCACCTGGTACCATTTATAGAAGCCGAGAAATCCGGAGTCGTGCGATCCAAGGGTAAGATTCTAATGGCGACCGTGAAAGGCGACGTCCACGACATCGGAAAGAATATTGTCGGCGTGGTTCTGCAATGTAATAACTATGACGTCATCGACATGGGGGTGATGGTCCCTGCAGACCAGATCCTGAAAAAAGCCATCGAAGAAGACGTCGACATCATCGGATTGTCGGGGTTGATTACTCCCTCTCTGGATGAAATGGTTCACGTTGCCTCTGAAATGGAGCGACAGGGTATCCACAAGCCACTATTGATTGGGGGAGCCACCACATCCAAGGCACATACATCGGTCAAGATTGATCCCTGTTTCCATAAAGATATCGTCGCCTATGTTCCCGATGCATCAAAAGCAGTCGGCGTCACCTCACAACTGCTGAACGCGGAAAAGAAACCATTACTGGGGGCGAGCCTGTCCGAGGAATATGAAAAAATCAGGATAAGAAACAGCAACCGGTCTGCCAAGAGCGATGGGCTGAGTTATCTTGCGTCTGTTGCCAACAAAGCGGCGCTAACCTGGCAAGGGTACAAGCCGCCCGCGCCGACATTTACGGGAACTAAAACCATTACCGACTTCCCGCTTAAAGAGCTTCTGCCTTTTGTCGACTGGACTCCCTTCTTTATCGCCTGGGAACTCGCAGGGAAGTATCCAAAAATTCTCGAAGACGAAGTCGTTGGTGAACCAGCTCGGCAGCTATTCGATGATGCACAAAAACTCCTGAATGAGATCATCGACGGCAACTTACTCCAGGCAAATGCAATTATCGGATTTTGGCCGGCTAATTCAGACGGGGATGACATCATCGTCTATGGAGATGAAACCCGCTCGACGATCAAAACGAAGCTTCATCATTTAAGACAGCAGACGAATAAACCGAACGATCAGGCCAACTTCTGCCTTGCTGACTATGTTGCGCCAACGGATACTGCTCTCAACGATTATATTGGCGGCTTTGTGGTCACCACCGGTCTTGGTGCTGACGAGCTGGCAAAAAAATACGAAGAACAAAACGACGATTACACCGCCATCATGATCAAGGCCCTGGCGGACCGATTGGCAGAAGCTTTCGCCGAGAAGCTACACCACCTGGTTCGCACCGAGTATTGGGGCTATGCAACTTCAGAATCTTTGAGCAATGAAGAGTTGATCAAAGAAAAGTATCAGGGTATCCGCCCTGCCCCGGGATATCCCGCCTGTCCTGACCACACGGAGAAGGGAACTTTGTTTGAACTACTGAATGCGACAGCCGAGATTTCGGTCAATCTGACAGAACATTACGCAATGTTCCCTGCCGCCGCTGTTAGCGGCTTCTATTTTTCTCACCCGGAATCACGTTATTTTGGGCTGGGAAAAATCGATAAAGACCAGGTCGAGAGCTATGCAAAACGTAAGGGACAATCTCTTGATATCACCGAAAGATGGTTGTCTCCTAACCTTAAGTACGCATAATAATACTCATGAGCGAAACCTCTGAAAAAGACTCAACGCCTACCCCGGAAGAAGCTCGCGAACCCCGATTCCGGGAAGTTGTGATTAGCGTACTGGCCGCCGCACTGGGCGTCCAGAGTTCTAAAAACCGCGAACGGGATTTCACCAAGGGAAACCCACTGGTGTTTATCGCCGCGGGACTGATCTTTACGATTTTGTTCGTGCTGACACTGATCGGGGTTGTGAATCTGATTCTTTAGCGGGGCTTCACTCTTTAGCGAGACCTCACGGGGACCATCCAAGCACCGTCACCTGGCCCCTAAGGTAGGAAGAACGTGACGGAGAGAGCGCGGGGCATCATTCCTCTCGAGTAGCAGATTGCTCGGCTACGCTGGAAATGCCAGTGGATAGCTAGAAATAAGGGGATTCTTAGACATGACGGTGGCAGGCCGAAATCACACTAGCCGCACCTAACCTGACCGGGCCAACGCCTAGCTGGTAGGCGTACCCGATAGCCAGTAGATAATGGCCAGTACCGGAAGCACCACTACTGCAACTGCTGCAAATGCATCTGCGTAGCCGTCTTCGTTTTCTGGTTTTGTTGATTCGTCGTTCATTTACGTCCCTAAATGTAATAATTTGATCGAACCCATTATACGATTGAATCGAGAATAATTCAGTCAATATTCTGAATATCGAAGCAGCATCTGTGGGCGCTCACACCGCAGGTTCACATCACCTCAACGCGAGCAGTGGCGAATAATATGCTATCGTCGGTTGAGCATTTGGATTCCAGGTGTTGATCAAGCCCTCAGCCTCTTTAAGAAGTGGCAACGACTGTTTGTTTGGACTTTATATAGCCAACCGCGAGGAGTATTTATGACTGTATCTAACACACCAGACACTAGCTACGATATTGTGATCGTTGGTGCGGGCTCTGCCGGAATCGCTACCGCCAGTAGTTTGTTAAAGCGCAATGAAAGCTTGCGCATCGCCCTGATAGACCCCTCTCCTGATCATTATTATCAACCCGGTTGGACCATGGTAGGCGGCGGTGTTTTTGAGCCAGAGTCGACCCACCGAAAAACAGCAGATCTTATACCCGCAGGCGTCGATTGGATTACCCAATCAGTGACGGGCTTCGCGCCCGATAACAACTCTGTGTCTTTGGACAATGACGTTTCACTCATCTATCGGCACCTGGTAGTTGCGCCGGGTTTGAAGCTGGACTGGGCTGCCGTTGAAGGTCTTGAAGAAACGTTGGGTAAGAACGGTGTAACCTCGAACTATCGCTACGATCTTGCGCCGTACACCTGGCAATTAGTGCAGGGCCTGGACAGTGGTAAAGCATTGTTTACCCAGCCGCCGATGCCGATTAAGTGCGCTGGCGCGCCCCAAAAGGCGTTGTATCTTTCGGCCTCACAATGGCTGACGAGCGGAAAGCTCCCAAATATTGATATCGAGTTCTACAACGCCGGTGGTGCACTGTTTGGTGTGCCCGCCTACGTGCCCGCTCTCACCGCGTATATGGAGAAATACGGAGTAGGGATCAATTACCTGCACAATTTGATCAAGGTTGATGGCGCCAGCAAGACGGCATGGTTTAAAACCACCGACGCTGAGGGTAACGAGCAGATTGTCGAATCCCGGTTTGATATGCTGCATGTTTGTCCGCCCCAGTGTGCCCCTGACCTGATTAAAAGCAGTGAACTTTCCGGCGATGGCGGATGGCTGGAGGTCGATCCGGCATCGTTACAACATAAGCGATATCCCAATATTTGGGGGGCGGGTGATGTCATGGATACCGCGAATGCAAAAACTATGGCCGCGGCCAGGAAACAAGCGCCGGTGGTCGCCCAAAATATTTGCGATGCAATAGCAGCTCAAGCGCTGTCTGCTGCCTACAAAGGCTACGGCTCCTGCCCGCTCACGGTTGAGCATGGCAAGATCGTGTTGGCCGAATTTAGCTATGGAGGCGAGGTCACTCCAACCTTCCCTGGTTGGTTAAACGACGGGACTAAGCCCACCAGACTAGCCTGGTTTCTTAAGGTGCGAATCTTACCCCTTGTGTACTGGCACGGAATGCTAAAAGCACGCGAATGGCTGGCGGGGCCATAGGCGGGGCAATAGGCGGGGCAATAGGCGGGGCAATAGGCGGGGCAATAGGCGGGGCAATAGGCGGGGCCATAATAAGTAGTCATTAAATTGTGTCAAGATTAGATCCTATAACCGGAGAAGTACCATGAAGACATTTCAAATCAGTACGTTTATTACCGTGATAGCCGGCCTTCTATGCGGCGCCTCGCTGAACGTGCTGGCAGATGAAACCTGCATGTCGCCCTATATGGCAAAAATCGTTGGTCAGGAAGATTTCGTTTACGTGTGGACCTTGGGTGAGGAAGGCCTGGGCGACGAACAGGACAAAATGGTGACTATTGATGTAAACCCGGATTCGCCCGGTTACAGCAAAGTCATTAACACTCTTTCAGTCGGCGGCCGCAATGAAGCACACCATTCAGGTTTCACTGATGACAGACGTTATCTTTGGGCAGGTGGTTTGGACAGCAATAAAATATTTATCTTTGATGTTCATACGGATCCCGCCAAGCCAACTCTTTATCAAACGATCGATAACTTTGTGAAAGCTAGTGGCGGTGTTGTTGGTCCGCATACGTTTTATGCATTGGCAGGCAAGATGATGATAACTGGATTATCCAATAATGTGGATCACGGTGGACGAACTGCCATGGTGGAATATTCCAATTCCGGGGACTACATCGCTACCCATTGGCACCCAACCGATCAAGATCTCAGAGGCGCGGAAAAATCGGGCGACTACGCCGATGGTTATGGCTACGATATTCGCGCACTGCCCCGGCGCAACGCTATGTTCACATCCTCGTTTACAGGTTGGTCGAACTACATGATGGACTTTGGCACCATGTTGGGTGACCCGGAAGCCATGAAGCGTTTTGGTAGCACGGTGGTGAAATGGAACCTGCATACGAAAAATCCGGAAAAGGTTTTTGATGTTCCTGGGGCGCCTTTGGAACTTCGTTGTGCATGGCAACCCAATCACAATTATTGTTTCACGACGACGGCGCTAACGTCTCAGATCTGGCTGATTTACGAAGATCAAGCGGGCGAGTGGCAGGCCAAAGCGGTGGCGGATATTGGAGATCCAGCCAAGATTCCGCTGCCTGTTGATATCTCGATCACCTCGGATGACAACGGTTTGTGGGTTCAAACCTTTATGGACGGCAAGACGCGTTACTTTGATGTGTCTGATCCCTTCAACCCCAGGCAGATTTATGAGAAAACCATTGGTCCGCAGTTGAACATGATCTCGCAGAGTTGGGATGGCAAGCGAGCTTATTTTACCTCTTCGTTGTTACGCAACTGGGACAAAAAAGGCGCTGATGACCAGCAGTTCTTCAAATCCTACACCTGGGATGGTGACAAGCTTAATCTGGAATTTGAGATTGACTTTAAAGCCGAAAAGCTGGGCAGTGCACACCAAATGCGTTTTGGTGCTTACGGCCTTTACGGCATGCCACGCCCCTTTGAGCAAAAGGTCAGTGCAACACTTGATACAAGCACCGATTCCTCCGCTATGGCCAACAGGTAGTGCCAGATGCTAAAGCGGCAGCCCAGAGCCCAGGTAAGAAGGTTGTTAGTTGAGCCTCGTTAGGGTTAGGTGGTTGTTTAATTCTCTACTGTGCGCCCTGGCTTTTGCTCAGGGTGTGCTCGCTGAGCCTTCCAAACCAGAGGTGGTGCTTGCGCCTGGCTGGGGCAAGCTCAGTTTTGAAGCACCAGTAGCGGGTACCTATGACTTACCCAAAATTCGACCCGCCGCCGGCGGCACAATAT
This sequence comes from Gammaproteobacteria bacterium, assembly GCA_018665025.1. Lineage (GTDB taxonomy): Bacteria > Pseudomonadota > Gammaproteobacteria > Pseudomonadales > Azotimanducaceae > UBA9659. The sequence goes on along the minus strand of JABJED010000188.1, from coordinate 28,746 downwards.
TAGATGACGCAGGAAAATCTCTCGATTTAGATGATTTGTTGGGAGAAAAAATCACAGTACTTAGTTTTATTTACCGCACCTGTGATGATATTAATGGCTGCCCTCTATCGACGATGGTTCTACACAGATTGGCCGGGAAGGTTAAGGAGCAACCGCGGCTGGCAGATAACTTACGCCTATTGACGCTCAGTTTCGATCCGGAATTTGATACCCCTGAAGTTATGAAAAAATTTGGTGAGGGCATTAAAGGCAGTAGCGCCAATAAGGAGGGCGCCCCAGACTGGCAGTTTCTCACCTCCAACTCAGACCAAGCGATCCAACCTATTCTTGATGCGTATCAACAGAGTGTGATTCCGGATATGCAAACCCAAGCCGATGGTAGAAAGAAATACTCGCATATTTTACGTGTGTATTTGATTGATCGGAAAAAACAAATTCGCAACATATATAATGTTTCCTTTCTGCATCCAGACATCTTGATCAATGATGTACTCACCTTGCTCAACGAAGAACAGGTTGGCCAAAAATCTAACCCGAAAGTCGTTTCACTTTAGGCAGTCTGTGCGTGAAAGGTTGCGAGTTTCGTTAAGCTGTGCACTTGCGTTAGTCGGCTTGTGTTTTAGTTCGTTGAGTTTAAAGGCGGACGATAAAATACGCTTGGCACCCGGCGACTATAAAACCAACTATAATAATGCAAACTACAAAACAGACTCATTGAGTCTGAGCTTGCGGTCCGGCTCTGCCGCAAATTTGCTGGAAATAACAAAAGCCAAACAACTAGGGTTACCAGAACTGACAGCACCTGCTGACAACCAACCCGATGCCCGAAAGATAGCGCTGGGGCGGAAATTGTTTTTTGACCGCCGCCTGTCACGAAATAAAACGATGTCCTGCGCGATGTGTCATATCCCTGAGCAAGGTTTTACCAACAATGAGTTGGCTCGCCCCATCGGTTCTCAAGGGCGCGGACTGAAGCGGAACGCCCCTACTATATTGAATGTTGTCTACTATCAGCGTTTATTTGCCGATCTGCGCGAATTTAGTCTCGAACAGCAAGTGTGGTCACCGTTGCTGGCAAGCAATGAGATGAATAACCCTTCGATAGGTTATGTGATTGAAACTATTTTGAACGCCAGGGACTATGCCGGTCTGTTTCAACAGGCCTTTGGTGGCCCGGTGACCATGCGAAGCGTGGGGCAGGCGCTTGCACAATATGAGCGCACGTTGATTTCTGGGGATTCTCGCTTTGACCGTTGGCTATACGCTAATGAATCCTTGGCACTCAGTAGCAGTGAGACTTTGGGGTACCAGCTATTTACCGGCAAAGGCGGCTGCTCGAGCTGTCATTTAATTCAAAAAGACCACGCACTGTTTACAGATCAGCTGGCACACAATACCGGTATTGGCTATTGGGACTCCATGCTCCGACCATCCCGGGAGGTGGCAGTGCAATTGGCTCCGGGGGTTACTGCTAACATCGATCGAACCCGAATCGCGAGTGTTGGCGGAGTTAAGACGAACGATGTCGGGCGTTACGAAGTGACCTTGAATCCAGGTGATCGTTGGAAGTATCGCACGCCGGGTTTGCGCAACGTCGCACTAACCGCACCCTATATGCATAACGGCGAATTGTTAACCTTAGAGGCTGTAGTCGATTTTTATAATCGCGGCGGTATCCCCAATGAATTGCTCAGCCCTTTGTTAAAACCGTTGGGTCTGGTTGATAAAGAGCGGGCCGCGTTGGTAGATTTTCTAAAATCACTGACTGGAAGTAATGTGAGGATACTGGTTTCAGATGCTTTTGCTGTACCGATTGGAGACCCTGAACCACGTAAATTGAACGGAACTTAACGTAACGCGTCAACAATCGATTGCCTTGCCGCCTGAGAGCCGAAAATACCAAAGTGATTGACGTTGGGAAAAACATGAACGTTGGCTTTGGAACCAGCATCGGTGAAAACAATTTTCAACGCTTCAGGGTCTACCGCCTCGTCGTGGTCACCGATGAATACTTCAACAAGATCACCCATCGCCTTAATATCCTGTTCATAGTCGTAGCGAGGATGATAAGACTGATTTAACCGAAAGGAATAGGCGAGCGTCTCGGTGCCGTCCCTGAATACCACTGGCTTATTGAACTGGATCACCGGCAAACCATTCAAACCGGTAATGCCAAATGCGTTCAACATTAGCAATCCTGCGAGCCTACCGCGATTTACGATAGCCCAGCCACCAGCATCTCCATCACGGACACTAGGGGCCCCGGGAATCACAGGTGACAACAGCCAATATCCGCTGGCCAGGGCACTGTATTCACCACCGGCAAACCGAATTGCCAAGCCACCTCCACTGGAGTGACCTCCAATAATAATCTCTCCCTCATCGCCTTCGCTGCGTGCATGAGCAATCAAATCCGCAAGGTCGGCTTCGAGTTGGCCCATGTAATCTATATCACCTCGACGCGCACCAGACAGATAATGGCCCCGCAAATTTGGCATATAGACCTTCGCCAGACCCGCCTCACTAATCGACTTAGCCAACCCATCATAGGCAGCGCTATGGTAGGAAGAACCGTGAATAAACAATAGGATCCGCGCCGACGATGACGGGTACACCCGATAGGCCAGTTGTTCACCATCCCTGGACATATATCTATGTATCGCCGCTGGAGTCGATGCCTCACTCGGTTTTATCTCCACATAGTTTTCAAAACCGAACACATCATCAACGTTGCCCAGACGCTGCATGGGCGTCATTACCAACAACAGCGCGACGACTATCACGGCGCTAAAGATCGCAATCGCCAACAACAAAAATTTAATCATGACTTAGAACGTTTGTTATCTTTTAACGACACTGCTGAAAACGCTCAAGCAACGGTTGATAAATCACCGTCGACACCGGCCCCACTGCCACCCACTCAAATACCATCGCGTTCATTTCAACATTTTTGTCAGGTATTTTTTGTCCAAGCCCCTGCTGCAGACGCGACATTTGATACTGCATACGCAGAGACTTATCCTCATCTGGCGTTGGCCGGTCACACAGTATTTCAGCACGAATACAAAACGTTTTTAGCGCCTGCTCATTCTCTTCTTGCGTTGCATCGCCAGCCCCTTGCGCCATTTTTCGTTCAAGTGTCGTCAATCCATTTTTGGGCCATTGCTCAACACTGGATATATAATCCCTGGCCTCCTGCTCAAGGACTGCCGCAGTCGCTGCAGTCTCAGCGATTTGATACAGTCGAATTTTATCCGCCGCCGTCAGATAATCCAGCCACACTTGTTCCTTAGATGCCTTCAATTGCCGCGACACCCTGCTATCAAATTGCTCGATAGATTTATAGAAAGCCTGATTCAAACTATTCTCTTTCGCCTTGGGTAAACTACCCAACTCTTTATATTCTGTTTGACATTCTGCGACCCGGGCTCTGGCGTCCAAGAGCGCTGTACCAGAAAATTCCAGCAAGCCCTCAACTTCATGCAGTAGAGCTAACGCAGCATTTTTATTCACATCAAGTTCTGCTTTAAACTCTTCCGTTTGCTGCTGTCGTTTTTCAAATATTGCATCGCAGCCTTTGCGGAAGGTCTTCCATAAAGCCTGCTCATCTTTACGCAAAGCAGCCCCAGCCAGTTTCCACTGTGCCTGTAACCGTTTAACCTCTTCTACCGCCTGACGATTATCCTGCAGATCCACCAATTTTAGTACTTGGTCGATAAACTGACGTTTTATGTCTGCATTTTTCTGGTAGTGCTCGTTCAACTTTGCTCTTAACGCATCTAACACGCGATCAAAACCTTGCTGCACCGGTTTATTCGCGGTTCGCTCAATAGGGGCATAACTGCGCCACTGTCTAATCGCGGTAGTGATTAATTTTTCGACGGCACTACTGTCAACGGCCTCTGCTTCTTCTCCATCCCACCGCTGCGCTGACAAATAAATTTCTAATTGCGAGACCATCTCGATTCGTTTTTCCAAATTATCGCTTCGAATTTTGGCTTGCTGATCGAAGAAAACCTTACAGGGCTGGTAAGCCTGTTGCGCTAATTGGTGAAACGTCTCCCACAAGGCCTGATCCTGGGCGCCTTTACTCAAGCCCTTCCACTCATTCTGTATGCGACTAATTTTGGTTGCGAGTGCTTCCGGGTTATCCCGACTGTCGACCAGTGCCCGCATTTGCTCAATTAGCTGTTGTTTTTTTGGTTCGACCACATAATCTTTCCAATCCAGTAGTTTTTCTAAATCAGTATCCAACTGCTCCAACTGCTTGGATAAATAGGCCGGCATGGCCTTCAATTCCGATCGTTTTTCTTCAATTGTGCGCCTAATACCCGCAGCTGGGCGGGACTGCCCGGAATCAGTTGCTGACTGGGCCTTGCGGATCAAAGTACTTATCTGACGCAGCTGATTTTTCTTTGCCTCCTTTTTTTCCGCACCTTGTTTTTCCCGTTCTGAAATCAGGGTCCGAGCATCTAACAACAGCTGCGGAAGAAAATCTGCGGTAAGTAGGTTAGCCGTTTTTATACGGGCCAGTAAATCGTTATAACCGGTAGCGTTGGATGGTTGCGTGTCTACATTAGCCTTATCAACGCCAGTTTCAGTTTCTGCCTGAAGGTCACTAAAACCTGCCAGCTGATCAATTAGACTGCCATGCTGCTGCAACTGTTGTATTTGAAATTCGATCCCAGCCCCTAATTGCGTAAAAGCTTTTTCATCCGACTTCTGCGCAGGCTTGTACTGGATGGCGCCTAGCCACTGCTGACGGCATTCTTCCAAAAGCGCTTCAGTCGACTCAAACTCTTGCTCAGTGGCAACACAATCAAACAAATGAGCAAGTAAGCCACGGAGTTTGTCTATAATCGCAACTTGCTGCTGAGCAGCATTTGCGATGGCAACCTCCCGCGCCTCAACATCAGCCTGCTCTTTCAGAAAAGCATCAATGGTTCGTTGGCATTCCAATCCGGCCCGCCGTACCCGCGCCAAAATAGGTTCATGAGCTTGTGTTTTCAGTAACGCCCACTGCGCTTGAAAATGCTGGTGACGGGCGGTAAAAAAATTATCGAAGGGCCGTTTACTATGGGCTTCCAGGTGTTCGCACAGGCTAATAATCTCGGCCTGGGTTTGTGCCGCACGCTGATCTCGATCGCGGAAACCATCACACTTCCTCTTCACAATTTTATAGACTTGCTTGTCTTTACCTTTGGTTTCTTTCAATAAAAATTTGAGCCGCTCTTCATCCTCAATCTTTTCTGCGGCTAGCTGCCGCGACCTAATCGACACGCCTTCCAGAGCTATTTGATAGAAAAATTCTTCGTCACTGTTCGAGTCCAACAGCTGCTCTAGTAAATCATCCTGTTGACAAAACCCGACCACCGCAAACTGCGCCATAAGATCAACACCATCAGCAGCAAGCTGATCCAGCGTGATTGCGCCTTGATCAGCCAGCTCCGCAAGGCGCTGCCGGGCCTTTTGTTGCACGCCTTGCTGCACACCCGCAATACCTCTGTCATAAGCCAGCTCAATTAGCACTGGCCCATAGTCCAACCGAGCGATGGCCGCCAGACGTAAAACATCGCTTTCGTTTTCTACAGCAATGGCTACCAGCACCTCTACAGGTAATTGATCGAGCTCTGCGAGCTGCTCTTCCAGGGTTTTAGGCTTAGCTTTTAATTTGCTGAGAAATTGAGACAGGAGGGTCATATTATGTTCCTACTACAGATATCAATACCAAGGTCTTAAACACCAACAAAAAGTTGAAACCGCCAATGATGAAAAGTCTATAAACACCAAGACCAAAACCGATAGACCGACCGTTGATGTTCTCTGGTGCTATGATACCACCGGAAAATGTCAGAATGAGGCTTTAAGCTCGTTTTAGAAAACCAAGGAAATCCAATGAGTCTGCATATCTATCTCTCAGGTGAAATACATACTGACTGGAGAGAAAAAATTATTACGGCCTGCGAAGGTAACGGCTGCACGTTTTCTTCAGCGGTCACCAATCATGAGGCAAGTGATGCAGCAGGTGATGTTCTCGGAGCTGAAGAGGTGGGTTTCTGGCGAGACCATAAGTCAGCCAAAGTGAATGCGATCCGAACGAAGACTCAGATTGAAAATTGCGATATCGCAATTATAAGATTTGGTGACAAGTACAAACAATGGAACGCCGCTTTTGATGCCGGTTATTGTGCGGCGATGGGCACGCCTTACATTACGCTTCATGACCAAGACATTACCCACCCCTTAAAGGAAGTTGATGCTGCCGCACAAGCCTGGGCGACAACCCCGGAACAGGTCGTTGAGCTTTTGAACTACATCGTTAATCAGGAATGACGATGACAGATTTTGACTCTGCCAGAACTCCGGCGCAACAATATTATGACAACGGCGCAGCCACCTTCAGCATCTAGGCTTTTGCACCTTTCCTGGCAGGGATCAAGAACGACATCTACCATCGCACGATGTTAGTAATTTTGTTGGTGACTAACGTCGCGGGCGCAATCATTTCTCAAACTGCCCAATAACCCAATATTGCCCGCGTTTGACTAACCGCCTGTTGATTTCAATGTGCGGATAGCAGCATGGCCCCCCTCTGGCCACTGTGTTATACCTGATTTTGTAGAAATAGCGGTCACCGCAACGGCTGGTCTTAGCAACATGCTTTGATCAAAATGGATTGATCAACTGCACGGAGATGATTAATGGCTTACGAAATCAAAAAATTCCCTTACGACGGTACCGTTGACGCTGACGGCCACATCCTCGAGCCCGCGGATTTGTGGGAGAACTATCTGGAGGATAAATACAAGGACCGGGCGCTGAGAATTAAAGTTGATAACGACGGATTCGAGTACCTTGAAATCAACGGCAAACCGTCAAAACGGAGTGTCAGAGGCAGCCTTGGATTGTTGGGTGCCATGGGTGAAGAAGATATGCGCCCCCGACCTGACCGCCGCTATTCCGAGAACATGCCTTTTGGCTCAAGCAATCCGCAGGAGCGTATGTCTCTTATGGATCAGGAAAACCTGAGCCATTGTCTGCTGTACCCTACTATCGGATTGTTATGGGAATGTGAGTTAGACAACCCGGAGATCAGCCTTGCGTATGCACGGGCTTACAACCGCTGGATTGCGGAATTCTGCAAGGATTCAGGGGGCAGATTAATCCCTATCGCCCAGCTAACCCTTCTCGACCCGGAAGGTTCAGCGGCGGAACTGGAACGCGCGGTAAAGGAAGGTTGCCGGGGTGCCTGGATTAACCCGTTTAATCATAAAGGGATTATTCATGGGGCTGAAGAACACGACATATTACACGCAAAATGTCAGGAGCTGGATGTACCCATTGCTATTCACCCAACTTTCATTCCTCACGGCGCCGCCGACGGCATATTCAACTGGCCAAGGCAGGGTCGCGCTTGGGGTGAGATGATCTGGCTGCGCAGTGTAGTTCAACAGGTGGTGATATCCTACATGGCGCTTGGAACGCTGGACCGGTTTCCCAATTTGAAACTCGGTGTTCTGGAAGTTGGGTGCGGCTGGATTGGCGCCATGCTGGATCGGCTTGACGCATATACAGACGCCATGAACGCGGTAGGCAAACGAAGATCGGCTTCTGACTATTTTCGCGAGCAGTGTTTCATTTCTGGCGATCCTGACGAGACCACTGCGCCGCATACGATCGCTCACGTCGGCGCTGACAATTTTATGTGGGCAACCGATTACCCCCACCCTGACCATCCCCATACATGGGTGGACGCCCTGACCAATTTTGTTGAACCACTGTCAGCAGAAGACCGACAGAAATTTTTGGGAGAAAACGTAAAACGAATTTACAAGTTAACCTAGAACTAGCGGCTCAGTTTGCTCGTCTTACAAAGATGGGGCAAAGTCCAGTTCAAAACAGGGTCGCCTGGCTTCGACAACACCGGCGCCTGCAATGACCCGGGCGTCATGCGTAATATTTCGGTTGCCGCTGGGCACGAGTAATACCTTCAAGACAGTGTAGGCGTCGCCCCTCAGGCTGAAATGTTGTGCGGGATAGACCCTGTTTCTTTTACCTGTTTCTTCATCCTAAACCTGTTTGTCCATGGGAAGACAAGCCAGCTAGCCGATGCTTAGCGTTGATTTTTTCGTACCAGGAAACTTTCTGTATAGGCTGTGAGCGACGATGTCGTTAGTCTGGTGCTTCACACGGCTTTCTGAAATGATGAGGTCTGTTATCCAATGGTTGTGTCGATGCGTGATCGCTTTGTACCCTTAACATTTAAGGAGAAACCCCTCAGGCAGATGAAGGCAGACTCCCTGGCCTATTACGAGTTGATGAGCCGTCGACGCTCTGTTCGTGATTTTAGCGATCGTCCGGTCGACCGGATGGTGATTGAGAACGCCATTCAAACAGCCGGTTCAGCCCCGAGCGGCGCAAATATGCAGCCTTGGCACTTTGTTGCGATCAGTGACTCGACGCTCAAATCCGATATTCGAAAAGCCGCAGAAATAGAAGAAAGCGCGTTTTACGAGCGACGCGCGTCTGATGAGTGGCTTAAAGCACTTGCGCCACTCGGTACAGATGCGGAAAAGCCGTTTCTGGAAATTGCACCGTGGCTAATAGTCATTTTTCTGCAGAAGTTCAGTCAAGGCAAAGACAAAACTCGATTGAAGAATTATTACACGAGCGAATCTGTAGGCATTGCGACCGGATTCCTCATCAGTGCCTTGCATAATGCAGGGCTTGTGACGTTGACACATACGCCTAGTCCGATGAAATTTTTGAGCAAACTTTGCGGGCGGCCGAATGTTGAAAGGCCCTATCTTCTGTTGGTGACAGGTTATCCTGCAAACGATGTCACGGTCCCGGCAATTGAAAAACTACCGCTCGATGTCATATCAACGTTCGTCGAATGAGCAGGCTACGTCGTCACGGAGTTCGAGGATTACCCGATGTGGCATCGGGGGCTTGAGGATGATTCCGGTCACAAATGGCTGCGGGAAATTATCATTGCCTTGTGTCGTGACCTGCACCCCCTGCAGGTACCGGGGGTAGACCTTCTGGCTCAGATATAGATGACGATAGATTTATGATCCGCATCGCAGTTGATCAGGTCAACTCGCTTTTGCACGATCCGCCAGTCACTTCCTTCCCGGCGCAGCTTGTGAGTACAGGTACCGGCATACACGCTCTGGATACGGTAATAAATCATCGTCTGGAAATTGGATTTGACCACTATTTCACTGCCGTCTGCGGAGCTCTCCAGCAGGCGGGTGTTGGCCAGTACGTGGGAACTGCGAACCGCATACTGCATGGAAGCAGCCAGGCGATGACCAAAGTTTTCGGCCCTGATCGCCATCATCATCTTGTCTTCGTAAATGATGGAAATGTGACCCAGCGGGTCATCCTGGTCCGGTGATACAGGTAACCAGTAGGTGCCGTCTTCGGTAAACAGGTCGCGCCAGGCGTGCAGGTTACCGGCATCCAGCAAATCGGTTTCCCGGTACAGGAAGGCTTCAATTTCCTGCAGGTCAGGAGTTTCTTTCTTGCTTGCCGCCAACATCAGGACACCTCCCCTGTCATGTACTCATTCCAGGCCTTGTACTGGTTCCTTGAGGCCTGGTCACTGGTACCCGGGGACACCGTCACATCCCCCTCGGATTTTTCTTGCCCGATAAAGCGTCGCATATCTACCCAATGCGCCGATTCGGACCGAAGGGAATCCTGCATGCGCTCATAACAATCCCAGTCATCGGGTCCTACCATGGAAGCTGGGGAATTGATGAGTCGCGAATAGGTAATAGTGCGATGCAGCATTTCCTCTGGCGCACCTACCAGGCGGAAGTGCCAGCTTTCCACCAGTGTTTTGTCCACAGCGATGGGGCGACACACCCGTGCGACCTGCACCGCATCCTTCAGGGTAAAGGAGGGATAGACCGTGGTGTTGTGGCGGTTTTGCGACAGTATCTCGTCCACCTTTTCCTGCCCGTAGGACGCCACCATGCTCTCCATGTAGCCGGGAATCTCGGAGTAGGAACTGTGAATACTGCCCTTGCCACCCATGAAGCTGTGGCCGTAGGGCATGGTGCGACAACCCAGGCTGTCAAAGAATTCGTAGGAACCGCCAAAGGGGGAAATGATTTCCGCCTCACGTGGTGTCGGTGCGCCCTCGGGCAGGCGATCCACTACCTTGCGGGTAGAGTGTCCCACCGAGGCATGGGCCACCATGGGATGTACCGCGTCGTTGAGGTTTTCAATAAACATCTTCCAGTTAGAGTCATGCATATAGGGCAGGCTACTACCCACCACCTCAACCTCCCCCACCGGTGAGCGATCACACATATTGTCAATGGTAGCGATGGTGGCACCGAGAAAAGTTTTCAGGTTCGGGCCATCTGCTGCCAGTGAGGCAAACACAAAGCCCCGATGACTGGCCATACGCGCCACAGGCTGCATACTGAACTGGGGGTCTTCCATATCGAAGTCGGTATCATCGTAGCCACAGGCGTGGGGAACCACGTTGAGTTTGCCATCCAGATGATAACTCCAGCCGTGATAGGGACAGCGGAACATACTGGTTTTACCACATTTTTGCGCGGCCACCTTGGCGCCCTTGTGGCCACAGCGATTGTAAAGCACATGAACCTGTCCGGACTTGTCGCGTGACAGCACCACAGGTTCGGTGCCGATGGTAGTGGTAATAAACTCGCCCGCCTGCTTCACCTGTGACTCGTGGCCAACGTAGATCCATGCCCTGCCCCACAACCGTTCCATTTCCAGTTCAAACACTTCCGGGTTAGTGTAGACATCCCTATGTACCCGGTTTTTTTCCACCAGCTTGTCCAGTCTGTCCTGAGAATAGCTCATCTGTTTTGCTCCTATAGTGCCAGCGAGCCGAGACTCGCCCCGCCACAGACAAACAGGGTTTGCCCGGTAATAAAGTCGTTTTGTTCATCCGCCAGGAACATCACTGCCCTGGCTACATCGGAGGGCTTGCCCACCCGTTTCATGGGAATAGTCTGCGCGATGTCATCGATTTTGGGATCGCCCTCCGGAAACACATTGTGGAACATTTCTGTTGCAGCAATTGGCCCTGGGGCCACTGCGTTCACAGTAATACCGTAGCCACCCAGCTCCAGCGCCCAGGTTCGCGTCTGGCCGATAATAGCGGCCTTGGTCGCCGAATAGTTGGTGCGGGTTTCCAGCCCCAGCAGCGCGCGGGAGGACATGTTAATTACCCGGCCAAAGTTGTTTTCTTTCATGGCGGGCAGGCAGGCCTGCAACAGCGTAATGCCGGTAGCCAGGTGAATTTCCGACAGATAATCCAGGTCTTCCAGTTGTACATCTTCAACCAGGGCCGCGCGGATCAGGCCCGCATTATGCACCAGGGTGTCCACCGCGTAGTTCTCCTTCACCTGCAAGGCAACTGCGCGCGTGGCTTCCCGGTCCGCCAGGTCCACCGAGAAATTGTGCAATCGATCAGACTCGATGACAGCGGGTCGACGCGCCAGGTTCAGCACGGTATAACCCGCCTCCAGGAAATGCTTGCAGATACTCTCGCCGATGCCGGTACTGCCACCGGTTACCAAAGCAGTTCTTTCGTGCATGAAGCCTCCCTAGGCTTTGTTTACCGCGTTTACCGCGTTTACCGTGTTGGCCGGCGAGGCCTGCAGAATGCTGCTGCCGGTCTGGATAGCATGACTCACCTCCAGCCGTATATTTCCCGGTGGACAGCTGGCAGTCAATCGGGCCAGGACTACCGGTCCGCAATCCAGCTTTACCGAGGCCAGCTGCCAGGGCAGCTGTTCCTGAAAAAAAGGCTCCAGGCTGTGCTGTAACTCGCTGTACGCCAGCAAGTCACCGCCGCGCGAAACCGCAGCCCAGTTGAGTTCATCCCCCAGGCAATGGCGGCACAACTCTCGCGGCGGATATTGCACCGTCTGGCAAGCACTGCATTGTTGCAGGGTTAATTCACCGTCGACCGCGTGCTCATCCAGTTTGCTTCCCTGTGGTGATCGAAGCGCCGGAGGTCCAACACTCATATCACACCCCTTTGCGTAAAATAGCCGCGGCGCTGCACAGGCCGCGATCGTAATTAACCATACCGTAGCCGCTGACCATAGCCAGTTTGGCACCCGGCACCTGGTGCTTATCTGCCGCACCCAACAGCTGGCGCATGGCTTCCACCACACCCAGGAAGCCTAAGCCCGCCTGGCCCACCGACAGCTGCCCACCATTGGTATTGTGGGGCAAGCCGCCCCCGTCGAAGGTCAGCACTGTATCACGCACAAATGCAGCTCCCTCACCGGGCTTACAAAAACCCAGGCCCTCGAATTGCAACATGACGATTACCGGATAGTCATCATATGTCTGCAGGCAATCGATGTCTTTTGGGCCCACGCCGGCAGCGCTGTAAAGGTCATCAGCGAACAGTTCCCAGCCCCCGCGCAGCTGTACCGGGTCCGCGGCGAAGGCATTGTGGCGCTCATCCGCCGACAGGATCTCCAACCAGGGAACGCCCAGTTCCCGCGCGCGCTCCACGCTGGTTACCAGGAAACCATCGGCACCGGCGCAGGGCATGACGCAATCAAACAGGTGCAGGGGACCCGCCACTTGCCGGGCATCCAGGTAACCCTGCAGATCCAGTGTTTTATGTCCCAGCAGCGCTCCCGCGTAGTGATTGGCGTTGTAGCGTTGCGACACACTGATGCGCCCGAAGTCCTCGCGGGTGGCGCCTGTGGTATCCATATATCGTTGGGTTATCAGGGAGAACGGAGCATTCGGACCCGCTGCCCCCTGGGGATAAACCGCGTCATTGCTGAACTGGCTGAAATTGGCCACGGTGCCCGTGAAGCTTTGAGCATCGGCGGTATCGCCACCGATACAAGCCACCACATCTGCATCACCGCACTGTATGGCTCGCGCCGCGCGACGCATAGCCACCACGCCAGAAGCTCCTCCGACACCTACCTGTTCCAGCCAGCGGGTCTGTAACCCGAAATGCTCCACCAGACTTACCGCGCTGTCCGGTGCAAGAGTAAAACTGGAAACCGACAAACCGTCGACAGCGTCTTTTTCCAATCCACTGCGTTGCAACATAGCCGCAAGAGCGCTGCCAATAAACCAGGCGGCACTGTGTTCGCTGTGGCGAACATACGGTACCGTCACCGGGGCTATCAGCGCTACCCCTTCATAAGTATGTGGCCGCGATGTCATGCACTGGCCCGCTTGTGCTGGCGACGCTTCATGTCGCGCAGGTCAAAACAGGCCTTGCGCTCCACCAACTCACGGCACAGGGTTTTCAACTCGGCGCGCTTGGGTTTCTGCGAGGCGGTAAGCGGCAACTCTTGCAGGAAGGCGATGTAACCCGGCGCCTTGAAATACACCAGGGTGTCATAGCAGTGCTGGAATATCTGCCGCGCAACCTGCTCCTGCGATGCTATACCCGCCTGCAGGATGATCGCCGCCATCACTTCATCGCCACGAATCTCATCCGGCACCGGTGCCACTGCAACCTGCGCAATCATCGGGTGTTCAGAAAGGGTTGCCTCAACTTCCAGCGCAGATATGTTTTCGCCACTGCGCCGGATTACATTCTTACGCCGGTCGACAAAGTGCAGCTGCCCGTCATCGCCCTGGCGCACCACATCGCCCGTATGCAGGTAATCGCCCGCCCAGGCCTCCGCAGTAGCTTCAGGGTTTTTCAGGTATTCGACAAAGAAACCGCGTCGCGGGTCATCACCCCTGGCCCTGACCAATAATTCGCCGGGGTTACCGTGGGCAACTTCAATATCCTGCTCATCCACAAGCATAAATTCTATAGCGTCACTGGGCCAGCCAATACAGGACGTACCGATATGCCGCGGCTCACGATTTGCAATGATCGCGCCGCCACAGCCGGATTCCGTCATCGCCCAGGCTTCCATTAGCGGGATGTTAAAGCGCGCTTCAAAGGGCCCGTGGTGACGCGGGTTAATGCCCGCCCCAAAGCCGAACTTGACCCGGTGATTTTTATCCTCGGCATGTTCCGGCGTATTCAGGAACATGGCGGGCATCACCCCAAGGTAATGGATAATGGTGGCATCGCTGTCGCGTACGGTCTGCCACCAACTGCCCGGGTGGAAGCGATCCAACTGCACAATACAGCCTCCCGTCATCAGCATGACCATACTGGAACAGGCCATGGCATTCATATGTACCAGTGGCAGGGGCGTCAACAGGCGCTCCACACCTTGTTTCACCGGGCACAAGCCGCCCATGTCGCGGTACCACTGGCCGCAGACGATAAAGTATTCATTGGGTAACACGCAGCCCTTGGGTTTGCCGGTACTGCCCGAGGTATAGAGCAGGGCGCATTCGGTATCGGCACAGGGCACTCCCGCCTGCGCGGTTGTGGGAGCAGCGGGGACGCTACCGGACTCGTTTGCATCCAGCAGCGACAGCTTGATCTGTGCACTGGCCAGCGCTTCAGTAATAGCAGGAATATGTTCGGGGAGCGAGATAACCAGGCAGGATTCGCTGTGACCCAACAGGTAGGCGATTTCATCGGTGGTCATGTCCGAGTTAACCGGTACCACACTCACGCCCAGTGCATTCAGGGCAAACCAGTGAACGAAGAACTGGCCCCGGTTGTCCAGCACCAGTGCCACGCGATGGCCCAGGCCATAACCGGCGGCACTATAGATCAGTTTCTGGGCCTCTACCAGGCCGGCCATCTCCTGGTAGCTGTAATCAATAGCCTCATCAGCATAAGACTTGCTCGCCACCGCAGGAATATGCAGAAAAGGCCTGGACGCATGTTTGCTGACGCTCTCGCGCAGAACTTGATATACCGTCGTCATAGCGTCCAATATTCTATAGCTTGATGGATTTTGTTATCAACAACTATAGGCTTCAAGTCCATATAGATATAGTCGATATTTAGTTTCCCGGACATAAATTAAATCAATACCGATTGAGTGCTTCAGTACTACCCATCAGAGGGTCACCTACAACTGAAGCTCAACCCAATTTTTAAGGGATCTTATACTTGTCTTATTATAAGAGAAGGTATTTATTGTTCTTATACTCGAGAAGGCTTACAAAAATCGACCTTAACAACGTCTCCCGATAATCAAACTATCCGTGGGCAGAAGCAATCGACTTTCGGCTAGCGAATAACTCGTAGAAAACAAACACGCCAAGACTTGAAACCCCGTAGATCAATGCGAGGTTAATAATCCCTGGCGTCACACTGGGCCAAAACTTCGGGACCAGAATAATGCCTAAAATGAGCGAGCCGAGACGGATGCCTTCAAGTTTCTGTGCATAGCGCCTACCTTCCAAGAAAGTACCCTGGACATACAGCGAAAACATGCACCAGAAAAAAACGACGAGTACAAAATCCCCGGCAATGACTTCCTGCGTTGACGGTAACCAAAGCGTGATCAGTGTGACCGCCCAAAACTGCACAAAATTGTATCCCTTGTGAAAATTAGAGATGACCGGGTCATAGCTCGGGTATTGCCATTCGGCTGCTTTCGACGGTCGTAAGTCTTCGGGGTACCAACCTGGGCCTTTAAACCAAACCTTGATTTTATCCGACCACTTTTTCGCCCCCAGTGAAATGAGAAACGTGTCATACCAAACGTGAAAATTTGCCCACAGCGGGTTAAAACTGCCTAATTGCCTGGTGACACCATAAACACATGGCCGGTCGGCTTGTTCGTCTTTAAAGGTACCAAAGAGCCTATCCCAAATGATGAAAACCCCGCCGTAGTTTTTATCAATGTACTCCGGGTTTCGGGCATGGTGAACACGATGATTCGAAGGCGTCACCAGTATCCATTCGAGGAAACCTATTCGATGTATATGTTCAGTATGAACCCAAAACTGGTAAATCAAATTCAGGCTACCGACAGATATAATGACTTCCACCGGCACACCTGCAAGATACAGGGGAAGATAGAAAACAAAACCGATGTAATCTGTGCTCGTTTGGCGAAGTGCAGTGCTGAGGTTATATTCTTCGCTTTGGTGGTGAGCCGAGTGTGAAGCCCACATGATGCGCCACTGATGTCCGTAACGATGTTTCCAATAGTAGAGGCAATCGTAGACAACAAACGTGACAATCCACAATAAGACTGAGTCAGCAGGTAACTGACTCACTCCGAGGGTCTCAACCAGATAGCCAAACACCAGCCCTGACACACCGAGCCGCAGAACCCCTTTTGCCTGACTCACCACGCCCATTTGCAGGCTGCCAATGGTGTCATTAACGCGATAGGTATTACGTTTTCTTAGCCAGCCGTATACGAACTCGATCGCGATCAAGAGAATGAAGAAAGGCACGGCAATCTTGATGTAGTTCATGTAACTGGATCTTTTTACTGTAAGCGAGCACAAGAGGAATAAGTTGATATCACCTCTGACGCATTGTCCCACTGTTTGGGGCGAAGATCACTCTCGAGGAACAGGCAACGTGCACGTGGTCATGTTTATTCTCAAATCATCAAGCCATGATGCAGCAGAACCCAGACAAACGAGGATTCTAAAATCACCCTTCGTAAATTACTCTATTCGTAAAAAGCCGGGTGGAAAAAAAACGTTCCGGTTGGTGTTGTGGTGGATAACAGTTTGAGTTGGAAGTACTCGGCAGGTTCGTTCGCTGGCGAAAAGTCAGGTGATACGGCAAAACCGAATCGGGAGTAATATTTAGGGTCACCGGTCAAGATACAGCCTAATGCGCCCCACGATTGAATTGTCGTCAACCCCTGGTTGATCAATTGTGCACCGATGCCTTCGGCTTGCCTTTCAGGGGTAACAGAGACCGGCCCAAATGCGTACCAGGGTGCAGAGCCATCAGTGTTGATAGCGATTGAAAACGCGATATGACCAACGACGGTTTTCTCTGCTGGCGGAGCATCTACCTGCTTCTCATCGTCAACAGCCACTAGCGATAACACGAGGGCATTCTGGTCTCGTAAGCGATCAACCAATATTTGCTCGTCGCCACCTGCGTATGGCTTACCGCGAAAAGCATCTTCGGTGATTTTAAAAATGGCTGCTTCGTCGCCGAATTGTTCTTCCCGAATAATGAGAGTCATCTTGCTTGTCCACAGAGTCAGACCGTGATTTAGACAGGAGTATAAGGGAAACAGTCAAATATATGTTCCCCTAGAAAATTGCATTTAGCATTGGTATTAAACAAAGATCGGTTGCTTTTTGGGGGGGCCGCCGGGCCCCGCGCTCGTTCGACCGCGGGCTGGCCCGATTTATTTGTGTATCCGTTTTCAGGTCAAGTGAACTGGCAGCGCCGTGTAACGATGCCACCCGGGCACTGCCGCTACCTGTAAATCACTACTAGGCACGGCCAGGCGCAAGTTAGCACTGCGTTCCAACAGCACCTGCAAGGCCACCTTAGCCTCCATGCGCGCAAGAAACGCGCCCAGGCAGAAATGATTACCTTGAGAGAAGCTCAAGTGTTTGCTCGAATCGCGAGTGATGTCAAAGACATCTGGTTCGGGAAACATCGCTGGATCTCTATTTGCGCTACCCAATAACGGCATAACCGGTTCACCTTGGCGAATCATGACGCCCGCTATTTCAATATCCTGCCGGGCAAAATTCATTTTTGTACCCTGCACCGGCGGCAGATAACGTAAGATTTCTTCCACAGCACTGCCTGCAAGCTCCGGGTTTGCGCGCAAACGCGCTAATTCATGGGGATGCTCAAGCAAGGTAATGACGCCGTTGCTAATCAAATGTACGGTCGTTTCGTAGCCTGCAATAATTAGCAGAAACAACATGCTTAACAGTTCGTTTTCGTTGAGCTGATCACCATTTTCTTCAGCTTCAATCAACCTGGATAAAATATCGTCGCCCGGGTCGCGTCGCTTACGCGCAATCAGCTCACGCAAGAAACCAACCGTTTTGCGCAGGTCCCAAAACATCGTGCGCAAAATACTCCAGCCAGATAAACCACTACTGAGTACTCGCATGCTGCGCTGGAAGCGCGGCATTTCTTCGTACTCAATCCCAATCATGCGCGCGATCACCGCTGAGGGAATATGCAAGGCATATTCCTTTTGTAAATCAACGCTGCCTTTGGCCAACGCCGCGTCCATTAATGTATGGGCCATGTTTTCCATGTCGCCTTGCATCGCAGCGAGCGATCTTGGTGCAAAGGCTTTCTGCACTAAATTGCGGAGCCGCCTATGCTCAGGGTCATCTTCCACAATCATCGACAGTGCCAACGACTCTACTGATTTCGGCACGGGAAAAGGAATTCTGCTGCCACCGTTAATCTGGGTTCGATTGCGGGCGAAGCGCGGATCTTTGACTAAATCCATGCAATCTGCGTAACGCGATACCAGATGAAGCTTCAGCATCGCAACACGTCCTTTGGCCACGGGCAGGTGCTCCCTCAAATACGTATAGTATTCATACTTGTGTTGGGAAAAGTCCTGGCTACCTAGATTGAGGGCTTTCCGTGGGTTAACCGCCCGGCCTGGATTTACCGGATTGGCAGAGTAGCTTGCGTTCACGCTCATAACCTTTCTCCCTTGGATGATGACCTACTAGATTTATGACCGACACCGTTGACGACCTTATTGTAACGCCAGCACCATAGTCCCAGTCAAACCGGGTATTGAACGCCATATGACGCGACTAACCACAGACTCCAGCCGACCACGCGTGCTATTGTGTTTCTATCGCAAAAGGATTTTATAGGGTCTGTCTGGAATGATGTTGAATCCTGTCACTCGTGAAAACTGAAAGCTGGTCGTCCCGGACAACCTTCCTGTTCGCCACCATCAGTTGCTCAGTGGGCCTTGGAAACCTGTGGCGATTCCCGTATGTGGCTGGAGAAAACGGCGGCGGAGCTTTTGTGCTCGTCTATCTATTTTTTGTCTTCAGTATAGGTGTCCCGCTGGTGATGGCTGAGCTGGCTATCGCCCGCCGCGGCCATGCGAGCCCGGTAGCCACTACGGCTGCAATTTCTACCGAGGAGAGCGGCCACAGCCGCTGGCAGATTATCGGCTGGATGAGTGTGTTGGCGCCGCTATTGGCACTCGGCTTTTACTCGGTGGTAGGCGGTTGGTCGCTGGATTATTTGCTGCAGGCCGCCAGTGGTGCCTTTGTAGATGCCGACGCGGATCGGGCGGGAAAACTGTTCACCAACGTGCTGGCCTCTCCCCTGCGCATGATCGCCTCTCTCAGCATAATGGTGGTATCAGTCGCCATCGTGGTTGGTAGCGGTCTCAGTAGGGGTATAGAGCAGATAGCGAAATTCATGATGCCGGCTCTGTTTGCGCTGCTGTTTTCCCTTGCCATTTATTCCAATATCGTCGGTGACAGTGCCCGCGCCTGGGACTTTATGTTCAATACCGATTTTTCAAAACTCACCGCTAACGGCATATTGATAGCCCTGGGCCAGTCACTGTTCTCCATCGCGGTGGGAACCGGCGCCCTGCTCGCTTATGGTGCCTATTTGTCCGACGATATATCTATTCCCCAGGCGGCCTGGGCAATAGGCCTGGCCGATACGTTTGCTGCCCTGTTGGCCGGGCTGGTCATATTCCCCATCGTTTTCGGCTCCGGCCTTGATGCCGGCGAAGGCCCAGGCCTGATCTTCGTCACCTTGCCGTTGGCATTCAGCGTCATGCCCGCAGGGCAATTCGTCGCTGCACTGTTTTTCCTGCTGGTATTCCTGGCCGCTTTCACCTCCGGGCTTGGAATGATGGAGCCCTTCGTGTCCTGGGCAGAAGAACGTAAAACCCTGAGCCGCCCCAAGGCCGCTCTGCTAACCGGAGCACTGGTCTGGGTACTGGGCCTTGCCGCCGTCTTCTCATTCAATATCTGGAAAGACTTCACCCCGCTGGACATGATTGAGCAGCTCCGCGGGCTTACCGTGTTCTCGATTCTCGACTACGTGGTATCCAACTTCATGCTGCCCTTCAACGCATTACTGATCGCGCTAATGGCTGGCTGGGCGATCAATAGCGTGCGCATGCGTCAGGATATTGGCATCAAGTCGGATTTCGCGTGGCGCGCCTGGCAACTTTCTACCAGGTTGCTGGCACCCATAGCCGTGACCTGCGTTTTCCTGTTCAACGTATTGGGTTAACCAGAGCTGGCCAGCTCCAGATGACAGTGACAATCTACCCCGGTCGTTTGGACAGCAACTTTTCCAACAAGCCTGGGCCGCGACCCGGTTTGGTCCACGGACAGACCTCGATACAAATCCCGCAGCCCACGGTATGGGTGAAATAGGGTGCGCATTTGTCAAAGTCCACATACCATTTTTCCACACCGCGCACGGTCTGTTTGCGATCACCGATGGCATCTACCGGGCAATCTATGGTGCAGCGCCGACAGCCAACACAAAGATCGTCCACGGCAATATCCACTGGCTTATCCTCAGCCAGCGGCATATCCGTTAACACCGTAGCGATACGCATGCCCGAGCCATATTCCTTGCAGATCAAAGAGCCATGCTTGCCCAACTGCCCCAGCCCCGCTTCAATGGCCAGCGGGATGTGCAGTAAGTCAGCGCCTTCACAGTAGGCCCGTGCGCGCCAGCCCATACTCCGAATATGTTTCGAGAGCGCAATAACAGTGCGCGTTATCTCCATATAGGCACGCATCGTTTCAGCGCCAGCACGATTGGTAGTGACGTAAGCCATTTCCTCGTTGTCCATTGGCAACAACACCACGATGGCACGAGCGTATTGAGGGTTTGTACCCTTATACAGTGCTTGCTCAGAAAGATGGGTTATACCTACCACTCCAGCGCCAAGTTCCAGCGCCAGCGCCTTTATCTCCTGCGACTTTTGTCGCGCATCGACCACCGGTTGCTGCACAGCCGCAATAGGTCCGTCGGCATTGCGCAACAGCCAGCGATTGACCAGGTTGAGCCAGTAGACTTTGAAGGGATTGATAAGCGCGAAAAATATTTCCAACCGCGCCCACTCCAGCTTCCGGGCGCCCGAGCCGTGAAATATCTGGGTAGCGCGGCGTAGCGTGGTCTCTCCAAGTCCATTAATAGTATTACCTGACACGGGCTTATGGCGATAAGCAAACGGCAGCTTCGGTGAAGGGAATTTTTTCTTCATAAGACTAATCGGGAAACTGATCTTCAAGCAGCAACGGTTCGTCAGAGACTTGCGCCTTACGATAGGCACGACGCACCAAGACACCTTTACTCATCCACATTAACGCGCGTACCGCTAACCACCACAGCAACTTTACATCGCGCCACAGCGCCTGCAAACGGGTCGGGTTTTCCAGATAGAATTGTTCTTCGAAAGAAACCATAGTCTCAGTCTAGCACGCTGCAGGCCGGGGCAGTCGGCTATGGCCTATGCTTGCATATAGGCACCAAGTGCGGCCAGCACTGCCTCATTCTCGATATCGAGACCAATGGTAATACACAAAAACTGATCCGAGCCACCGGCCGGGCGCGGGCTATAGCCGGAGTGGGGTTCGCGTGATTTGTTGACACGGAGCGTTGTTTTTCTGGACTTGGTGATTGCTTGTCGTTCACGCCGTTAGAGCCCTCGCGCAGATATTGTGGATAGAGCGTGGGCAGTTTACTCTAAGTGCTTGCCCTAGATCATCCTCGGAATTTTACCTTTGCGATCAAGCCATACATCTATTAATGCGACGCTGTCGAAACTCATTATGTTGTCTTTTCTGGTAGCGATCGGTGCGCTGGTTTTTAACGTTATGCCTATTCTTCTCTCGCTAATTGGCGAAAGAAGAAACTTCAGTGATTCTCAGTTAGGCGATCTTGGCTCATCCTACTTTGCCGGATTTACGGTGATCTCGGTATTTGCCATGTTCTGGGTTCGCCGGGTTAATTGGCGACGAACCGTGAACGTCAGTTTATTGTGCTCAATCTTATTTTTTGCAGCGATTCCGCAGTTGGAGAGTTTCGGAGTTATTGCGCTCTGTTTGTTTGCGCTTGGCGTATCCATGGCGTTTATTTATACCCCGGTTTTCACCTACCTAGGGGACACGGATGAACCCGATCGAGCGATGGGGGTATCTATCGTGTTGCAGGTAGGTCTGGCGGCGCTTGTCGCGTTTGCGATACCTGTTTTGATCGCCCCTTATTACGGTTTCCAGGGCAGCATGTGCTTCTTATCGTTGATCTGTGGTTTGTCGCTTCTTTTGTCCAGGTTCGTTCCTGAGAGCGGCAGGTTCTCGTTTAAGCAGGCTGGGTTGCGAGACTGTCTAGTGGCCATTAATGGCGCAGCGTTTGCGCCAAAACTTGGACTCCTGGCGATGTTTATTTTTTACCTGGGTATTACCGGGCTCTGGGCGTTTGTCGACAGAATAGCTCAGGCAGGGGGCTTGTCAGCGGAGGCTGCCGGTGGTGCAATATCGGTGGCGCTGTTGCTCGGTGGGTTGACGGGGCTTATTCCTGCATTGATGGGCCAATGGCCAAGCCGCTTTATCATGTTACTTATTGGTTCGGTAGTTATCGCCGTGAGTATGCTTCTGCTGATGCGCCCAATGACAGCGTTGAGTGTAACTTTCGCACTTATACTCCTGAACTCCGGCTGGAACCTCACGGTAGCCTATGGCTCGGCGAACGTTGCTGAGTCCGATGGCAGTGGGTTTTTGCTGCCGATGCTGCCCGCTGCGATCAGTGTGGCCGCGATGCTGGCACCGGCAGTTGGCGGAAGATTACTGGAGTTTGGCGGCAATGGTCTATTCCTGGGTTTTGTCACTGTAGTGTTGATGACTGCCCAGGGTCTGTTTTTATATGCTGCTTATCTATCAGACCCGCCAAGGTCATAGCAGGGCAATAACAGCGATTGCTGTCAGGAATTTCTCTTATCTGCGGAGTGACCAAAGACCTCTAATTTAACGCTGCATCAGCTGGACGCTTGAAGTGCGCGCCTCGCCGTGATTGATTGCCCTAGGCGTAAGCAGGTGGTGGTATGAAGCCCCCAATCTCTTGAGCCATCAGTCTGGTGAAGTCTATGGTGATATAGTCATTAAACTCAGCCCCGACAGCTTGTAAGCCGATCGGTAGACCTTCTTGTGAAAGTCCTGTTGGGAAGACAGTGCTCGGAAGGTGCGCGACGGTGACCAGTCCTGACCAAAACACTTGTTGAAAATAGTCCTGCTCTGCATTGTCGACCATTATTTTTCGCTCAAGGTATTCTCCCTGGTCTTGTGGGAACGCAGTCGTCGCGGTCTGTGGGCATATGACGATGTCCCAATCATTAAAGAAACGTTGCCACTGTTGTCGAATAAGGAATCGTTTGTTGTTGTTTTCAGCCCAGGTTCCATGGCCCTGCACGGAGTAACGAATCATATTGGCCGCAATTGAGTGGTCATTGGGGTCTAATTGACCGAGACGTGCTTGGTATTCACTTTTTTCTTCAGCGCTAAGCTCAGCCCCCATCACGCCCCACAGCAAACTATTGTAGGTGTCATGACTCTCATCGAGGTTAATCTCTGGGCGAGCGCTGTCTGAAACGGTGGCGCCGAGTCTGCTCAATGTCTCACCGATCAACTGGACCCGATCGGAAATCTCCTGCGAGACGGGGGCCATATCGTCGTTGGTCCAGATAGCGACACGGAAATCCTTCAGGTCTTTCTTAATGGGCTTTGGCAGGTTGAGCTGCCAGCCTGCTACGTCATGGCTCGCGGCCCCTGCAGAAACATCCATACTGATTTTAAGATCTTCAGCACTGCGCGCCATTGGCCCGACCACTGCAATATCAGCGGGTGCCACTTGCCCCGGTAGTGCATGTCCAGCATCTGAAACAACGCCCCAAGTGGGTTTGTGTCCATAGATGCCACAAAAGTGAGCAGGATTTCGGATAGAGCCACCGATATCAGAACCAGCCTCAAGACCGGTCAGTCCTGCAGCTAATGCAGCAGCGGATCCACCTGAAGAACCGCCAGGGGTGCGTTCAAGGTTCCAGGGATTGTTAGTCGTCCCGTAAATATCGTTGAAACTTTGAAAGTCTGCGAGGCTCAGAGGTACATTGGTCTTACCGAAAAAATGTGCGCCTGCGTGCTTCATTCGAACGACGGTCTCCGAATCTGCTGTTGCTATATTGTGCTCGAGTTCAGGGAAACCCCACGTGGTTGGTAAGCCCTCGATGTCGTAGGCTTCTTTGATTGTCATGGGAACACCATGAAATGGACCAAGTGCCTTGCCCGCAGCAATCGCAGAATCCGCTGCCCGCGCGGCCTCCCTGCCTCGCTCAAAATCTTTCACCACGACTGCGTTGATATCAGGGTCTATTGATTCAACCCTATCGATGTACATATCTGTCAGTTCTAGTGAACTGACTTCTTTGGCAGCAATAGCGCTGGCTAACGCCACTGCAGATTTGAATGCGTATTCGCGCATTGGGTGATGCCCCTTAATTTAGGTAAATAGCCGCAATTTCACTGACCTTCCATAAGCCGCTGCGGACCAACAACTAAGCGGCGACGTCGGCAGACGACTCTGTATTATCCGCTAATTGTGCTTAATACATAACGAAAAAGCCGCTAATCACCTTGCCCGGCCTTAATTGGCAGCGTTGCGATCGGTAAACCCTCACTTCACTAGAAACGCGGTCGTCGCCTCGGTGGCGATTGATAATTTGAAAGTAGTGAAAGGTCAAAGCGTGTCGAAGGTGACTCGCGCTATTCTATTGCCCCGCAGTTTTCTCGATATCAATCACCTGGGTTGATACCGACGTCCCATCGACAATAATTTCTCTGAGCGGAATACCGCCGTAACTTACATTAATTTCGGTCTCGTTCAGTCCGACTCTAAACGCAGCCGAAGGCGTTACGTGCAAGGCGTAGTCTTCAACCACCGTATGCTCGCAATGAAAATGGCCGCAAAACACCTGGGCAATAGGACTGCGCCGGATGGCAGCATCTACCTCAGATAGGTTTTGTAATGGATAGTTGGTATCCATAAAACCATTGCTAAGTTTCTTCGTTGGATGATGAATGAACAAAATCGACTCTGACCTGACACCCTGCAACGTTTGCTGCTGACTTATAGACAGTGTGCCTGAACTTGAATCGACGAACACAAGGTCAATATCTGGCAATGGTACAACATGACAGAACGATGGTGTTTTGCAGCGCTCTTTACCGAATACCTTGTACAGCGTCTCTGGTTTGTCATGATTGCCTGGAATGATTACAACCTCTTGCTCCACAGGCAGTGCTTGCGCCATGAGGCTATAAATTTCTTTGCTGCCGTCCTCTGCGGGTAAATCGCCAGAGATCACCAGAATGTTGGGTTTATAGTGACGGACAAATTCGATTTGTTTGAGAAAATTGCGATGAGCTCGTTTTTCAGGATCGAGCGGCACGTGAGTGTCAGTGATCTGTAGTAGCGTCGTCATCATTGTTTCCTGAAGTCGTGTTGTCACGGTTGCTTCGTAGCCATGCAAACCAGCCAATGCCTATGATGATATAAACCGCAAACAACACCAATGTAAAGTGCAGTCTGGAACGGGAAGGCCTGCAGGTTCTCGATCCAGAACAACCATGGCTTGATCTTGACTTCGATGATCCAATGGATTCGGTCAGTGCCGCAACCATACGTTACCGTATCGCCATACGGCCCATTCAGGAAGTCGAACCCTCACCTTACATGATCCATCATTTATCCGAACGGACAAACAAGCCAAATCCCCCTGTCCGACCTTTAAATCACCTATGTGATAACCCAACAGTGCGCAAGCCAGCAGGTCATCACCATTACAGTCATTAACCATCGAAAAACAGAGTCACAGTACTGCAGAACTTTGAAGACAGCGTGAGCTTAAAAAGCCACGATATTTGTATGTAGTTAAATACGCAATCGAACAAAGAAACACATACGTAAGTTTTTATTTACATATTCATACAAAGCCGTGACATTTGCGTGCGCTTATAGACGTTTACGCGAACTATAATTACTAAGTTCAATTTGTCTTAGCTACTTTAAAGAGAACGAATAATGAGTTTAAGAAAATTTTGTCTAGGCCTGGCGGTCGCCGGCGTTACAGTTGTGGCGCAGGCTGATTGGGATAAGTCTAAATCGAGAAAAGACAAAGCGCGCTGGCGCTTTTTGGCGCAGGCTGCTCAGGAAATACCTCTGCCTAACAACCGTAGTGCTGTCACCGATAATGATTTTTATCCGGCTCCGTCTAGCGCCGAAGTGGCGCTTGGAAAAGTACTATTTTTTGACAAAATCATCAGTGGTAATAACAACATTTCATGTGCTACTTGTCACCACCCATTGGCCAGCACTGGGGATGGTCTGGCGCTTTCTATTGGTGAAGGCGGAAAAGGCCTAGGCGTTAGCCGTGATACCGGTATTGGTGGTGATGCAGTTGAGATGCGCGTACCGCGTAATGCGCCGCATTTATTTAATCTGGGTGCGAAAGAATATGTCTTTATGTTCCATGACGGAAGAGTGACTGTAGACAATTCGCTGCCCTCAGGTTTTAACACTCCTGCAGGCGAACAGCTGCCTTTAGGTCTTGCTAATCCGTTGGCCGCGCAGGCCATGATCCCTGTAACCTCGGACACAGAAATGGCGGGTCAAACAGGCGAAAACCCGGTAGCCGATGCTGCCGCTGAAGGAGCTTTGGCTGGCGAGAATGGCGTTTGGAGCTTATTGGCTCAACGATTACGCGCAATCCCCGAATATGTCGCTTTGTTTCAGGATGCTTATCCCGAGCAGATAACCACAGCTGACGATATTAAATTTAAAGATGCGGCCAATGCCATTGCGGCATTTGAAGCCACCGCCTGGCGCGCCGACAACAGTCGTTATGACCAGTATCTGCGTGGCAATAATCATGCGTTGACCGTAAGCGAAGTGCAAGGAATGAAACTATTCTATGGCAAAGCAAATTGTAGCCTTTGTCACAGTGGTAAGTTTCAAACGGACCACAGCTTTCATGCGATTGCAATGCCACAGATTGGCCCTGGAAAGGGACATAATTCTGAGGGCTATTCTGACGGCCGCGAAGATTTTGGTCGTGAAGCCGTTACCGGCGATGTGAACGACAGATTTAGATTTCGCACGCCGGGCTTGCGTAATGTTGCCCTCACAGCACCTTATGGACATGACGGTGCTTTTGATACTTTAGAAGCAGTCGTTCGTCATCATCTAAACCCTGTTGAAAGCCTGCTTGACTATGACACCAGTCAGGTGCTCATACCGTCACGCGCCGATTTGGATGAACAGGATTTTGTCGTGATGAATGACTACTGGTGCTCAGAGCAAATCGCACACCGCAATGAGTTAGCTAGTGTTGATATAGATGAAGAGGAGCTTGCTGAGTTACTGAGCTTTTTGCATGCCCTTACTCATAACGCTTCTCTGGATGATCGACACAACGTTCCAAGCAGCGTACCCAGTGGCTTGACGCTGGCTGAGTAGTAGTAGAATAGTTAGTCATTTAACCAAATAGACTACACCGGTTAACCCTGGACGGTGATCTTAAGGTCAACGACGACGGACCGGACCACTATCGGCCCACAATGTACCTCCATGTCACCGCTTGATTGGCTATCCAACAGTTCTTGAGCCCTGGTTGAAACAGAAATGGACCCTAAAACCTGGGCCGCGCTAATAAGTGCTTTGCAGTTTATCCAGGCGCCATCCGTTCCACCGCTTCATAGTAAATCCGACCAGGCGTTTAGTCTCCAGCGACAGATGCTTGCGCTCGGTATTGTAAAAATCAAAGTAGTGATTCATATTAAGAAATCCCTTCGGCCAGGGACACATCACCCGGGATCGCAGCCAGTGCGACTGTTGCCCTGAATTCCGGTTTATGGCTTCGTCCCATTTTCGCTCCACAGCGTTATGCTGATCAAGGAGGAAACACTTATAAACGTCCAACCACTGTCCAATCAGTGGGGTCCATTACTGAGTTTGTGCCATTGGCTAGTGCTAAATTTTGAATGACGACTCCATGAACTTAAGTTTTAGGCATTTATGGTTAGAGGTCGTTCAAGGAAACGCTACACAAGAGACAATACTATTGGGGATCTACAAAATTTTTCTGCAATCAAGT
Organism: Gammaproteobacteria bacterium; assembly: GCA_018665025.1. GTDB lineage: Bacteria > Pseudomonadota > Gammaproteobacteria > Pseudomonadales > Azotimanducaceae > UBA9659. The sequence goes on along the minus strand of JABJED010000188.1, from coordinate 730 downwards.
TTTACAGCTCCGAACGTAGACAGGCAAATCATTGGAGTGCGACTCCTGTTTACAGTGGATCGACAGGCTAACTATCGGTGATACTGTTACCTTTTAACTGGCTTGAATGACAATGACTCAATGGATCGAAGGCGATGTGGTGGTAAGCGGATTGCCGCTTCACTTTTATAGAACCGGTGGTACCGACAAGCCAACATTGCTGCTGGCTCATGGGTTCAGCGACAACGGATTGTGTTGGAGTCGGGTAGCTCGTGAAATGGAAGTCGAGTTCGATCTGATTATGGTAGATGCGCGTAATCACGGACAATCTGGTCGCGGCATTTGCTCATCCGATGATCTGGCAGACGATCTTGCCGCTGTCATTTCAGGTTTAAGCGCTGCGCCAACGTTTGCGCTGGGTCATTCCATGGGCGCGGGCACTGTTGCGGGGCTAGCTGCCAGGCATCCTGCTCTTGTCACCAAGATCGCACTTGAAGATCCACCCTGGGCGGAAAATCCAGGAGTTGAAGACGATGCAACGGCGGACAAGCGACGTGAAGGGTTTAGAAAATTCCTTGAAGGTGTTTCAGATATGTCCGATGAAGCAATATTGGCAATGGGTAAAAAGCAGCATCCTGATTGGAGTGATGATGAGTTTCCTGCATGGGTTCAATCCAATCGTCAGGTAGGTTCAGATGCGCTTGCAGGCATGAAGTATCGCGACTGGCGCGACAATGTCGCTAAGATTCAG
>JABJED010000187.1 GCA_018665025.1 Gammaproteobacteria bacterium | reverse complement strand
CGCGCTGTGTGGATAGTGCCAATCATCAGGATAACTGGGCAGGACATGAGCCTGCTCCATGAGGGATTTGTTTTTGATATCACCTTCAGAAGCAACGATACTCGAATCCCCCCCGTGACAATCCGTGCAGCCAAGTATCACACCCGGGCTTTCATGCATGGTCATACTGTCGGTAGTGGTGTGACAGGATTGGCACCCCGCACTTTTCTCCAACGCGGTCGCCATAGACTGCGCCCTGGGTGCTGGCGGAATTTCCTCGTAGTGCCTCTCTATGTGTGTACTGGATTCAGACGCAGTAACACTGTGTATGCAAAGCAACAACGCCAGAGAGAGACAGGCGATTAAGGAATATTTCATCAGTAAGTCAACGTCATGTTAAAGAGAATTGAATACGGTGTTCGCGCATCGTCACCGAAAAGGTCTTCAAAGCCCTTTCCAGGAATGAGCCCGGCCATGGAAAGCCTAAATACCGCGTTCTGGGTCATGAATGGTCTCCATATCAGTGACATGGAGATATCTTCACCCAGGGCTTTATGGATCGGCGCCTGTTGCCGCAGACGCTCAAGAACCTCCGTTGTATCAAACCTAAGATGATTTATATTCAACGACAGCCTCAGCTGCGGCAGTAGATCAGCATCGGCACCTAACCCAATGAGCATGATCCCCGGATTGATAAAATTAGATTGACCTTGTTCTTTACTCGCCCGCAGTGACGGCAAAATGCCGTTTCTACCCGACAGCACAACACCGCCACCGCCAATCAACGGAACATTCTGGCGAATCCAGAAGCTTGTATCTGCCCCCGCGAATTGAGGGTTCTCAAATATCGCATCAAAGCCTTCTGCTCTCTGATCAAACGGATCATCATCACCAGACGCATAAAGAAAAGAGAGTCTTGGTCTGAACCAGTCTATATCCCACGACATCTCTGTCGCTGTAAACCAGGCGCGAACTTTCTCGTCTTCCGAGCGAAGCCTCGTACTTTCCTGCTCACCATAAGCGTAGTACCAGGAACTCGAAATATTAAGTCTGTCAAAGTGACCATCAGCACTGTAACCAAAATAGGTGACGTCATAGTCCCGCGAGAAACGTTCTTCTAACAAGGACGAAGGCCGCTGGATGAACCCGTTCTTGTCGTATTCGACGTCCCCATGTTCTCGATTTCTGTTGTGTATGACGGTTGCCTGTGACGTCAACCCGAGCTTCAAAAAATCCTGCCAATAAATATTTGCCGCGAGCACATCATCATCACGAATCGATTGCGTAACATCGTTCAATCCCGAGTTCGTGTCTTTCTCCAGACGCCGAAACCAGGCCAGGTTGTACTGGAATACATTGTTCGCCCTTGTGCCGAACAACCTGACGCCTAATTGCGAATCCTGAAACAGGAACCCTCTAAAATCAGACGAGAAAGGTTGAATGCCCACACGAATGCTATCGAAATCATATCTGTCAGACACATTCCGTAAATGTTTGTCTACGAACAGCGCCTGGACCCCCATAAACGTATCGGTCCTGCGCCTCGAAGATCGCCCGCCCTTGTCAGGATCAACGTTCAGGATTCCTACCTCATCGGCGTGCACGCGATTGATGTTGAATACCGGTGTGAAGCGAAACTCCCAATCTGGAGGCCTAAACACGGTATTGCCTTTATAGAAAACGTTTTCGATGATGAGGTTCTGAGCCAGTATGGTCGTTTCGCCTGAACCGATCGTATCCAAACTATTTGCGCGGGACGTAGTCGCGCCACCCACAGGAATCGGGAAACGCCGCGGTTCAATAACCGTATCTGAGATCGCGATGATGCTGTAAAACCAGTCGTCTCCCCACACTGGTATATCACCCTTAAGCGAGTTCTGCCCGTTGTACGGGTCCCAGAGGTTAGACTTCACGCCCACCTGCTGCACAATTCTCCATCGATCAGGCACGGCAGGCCCAAGGCCAAATGGGTCCACCCAGGGTGCGATACCCACCTGGTTTGATTCGTCTTCGCAGGGCGGAAGTGCATATTCATCGACGGGCAGGCCCGGCCTGCGTCTGGAAGGTTGGCCACTTTGCTCCGCGCAAAGGTTCGAGACTATCGGTACTGTCGACACCCGCTCAGCGTGAGCGCCGTAACCGCTGAGGCTCAATGCAGCCAGAGAGACCATTAACAACCTGGAAGTCATTAATAACCTAGAGGTCATTACAAACCTCCGTTTCTTCGCTGCCAATAAATGGCAGCTGTGGACAATTCACATAACGCAATCTGGAAGATTGACCCGGTATCTCCAGCCGGTCTGCCCTGAGTTCCGGCGGTGCGTTTCCAAGAGCAGGTATCCCCTCTTCTGAACCCAGGCGCACCCCGGCTCTATGTACGCCAAGAAACGAAATCATATCGTCCTGATCGACACCATCCCCGGAAACGCCGACTCCGCCAATCAAGACGTTGCCCCTGAATATGGGAACACTGCCGGGAAAGATCTGGATGCCATTGGCGAGATTGCCTTTCGTGCTGACTGCGGTGAAGGCATTACTGGCAGCGAACCCCGTGTTACCGACACAGTTCTGCGGAACTTCGGGCGCTGCACCCAATACAAATGCAACGTGGTTGATGATCGCGTTGTAGACCAAATCCAACTGCAGACCACTACTGAAAATACTCCACTCCCCTTCCGGTTTACTCAGTGGCCCTGGAGGCCCATTACCTGGGCCATCAGGGTAGTTCGGGCGAGACAAATTGCCACCTGAACGATCTGAAAATGCAACAACAGAACCTGACGCTTCAAGCGCTCCTGGTAGCCCAAGGAAAAGCTGTAAGGCCGTGACATACCCTGAGAAGCTCGGCGCTGGGTTAGCCAATGTCGTAAGCTGGCTAAGGTCAACTGGTTCAGCGAGCGGTGATAGGTATAAAGGTTCCGGCAGAGACCGCAAAAAGTCCGCAGGGGCAACACTACCTTGGCGTCCCGTGCCGGAGAAAAATGTCGCTGTTCTCGCCTTCTGCAGTGAAACATCTGAGCCGAACACCGGGCCATCCCTTGTCCGCGCCATGCCCAGTATCGTGCCTTGGGTATCAACAACCGATACCGTTACCCGGGCTTGCGAGCCAACTGGCACCCTGATCTGCGCCCTGGACTGATTCGCAACACCAAGCGCTTCGTTAATAATAGTTTGAACATCAAGCTGAGTCAGCCGATTTTGCGCATCACCGCCCGGCGCATCACTGGCATCAGTTGCCGGGAACCGATTAGTGTCAGACTCATCGACAAATACAAACGCGTCTAAAGATTCGCCATTCGCATCCGCAAAAAAATCAGGGTCTGCAGGTCTGATACCTGATGGGGAGGTTCCGAAAATCGTTCCTGCGAGTGTGCTGCTACCCGCGTAATAGCCAGGAACCGCGACCAAGCTCCCGGCACCGCTCGCGTCTAACTCAGCAAGGCTGTTGAAATCTGATGGCGTCGAGACCAGGTCTTCAACAAAAGAATCGCTGAAGCGTGCAGTTTTACCAACGATTGTAATCTGGTCTGCCCTTATATCTAAAGGGGCGGCATAACCAACGGTCGCGGCCGTTGCTATTATTTCGTCCAGGTCATGATCGAAATCACCAATGTTTTTATCCAACCCATAAACGCCATCGGCTATCACGCCGACCCCGCCAACTGCCACTCCGTCCAGATAAAGTGGCATACCACCCGGGTCTGCCGACAATCCTAACGGCGCTCGACGAGGACCAGGCCCCACGCCTGACGTGAACCTGGTTGAAAAATCGGAGCAGGGTAGCTGGCTGAACTGAACACCAAAAAGCGGCCCTGAAGGAACATCCCTTTCACCGGGGTTGAAGTTCTCTTGCACGATCTGGCTGGCCGTTCGCGTGGTAAATGCGTTGCCCGTTGTGGAAAGATAAGCCCCCGTCATTGCTTTGGAAACTGCCGCAAGCGTTGCCGGAATAAAATTAAGGTTCTCTAACCCGCCAACAACCGGACCACCGAGTTCAGCCGTGGATGTTATTGTAACAAATGGCTCTGAACCACTCATCTGATAGACACCCAATACGTTACCGACCCGGTCCACTATCGCTATCGTCGCATCGACGTTTCTGGCGACTGCTTCAGACACAGCCTGCCCGATCACCTGCTCAACATCACTCTCTGAAAGGAAACAGTCAGGACTGCAACTACCCAAACCATTACTGTTATCCGGTGTTGATACCGATTGCTGCTCACTTTCTATCGCCGAACTGCCACCGCCACCACCACAGGCGGTCATGCTTAGTACAAACCAAATAACCAAACCTCGCGTCATCGTATATCTGCGGGCTCGCGAAGATTGCCCATCTCGTCTATCAAATTGCCTTCCTCATCAATAAGGTTATCGCCTTCGCCAATTATATTGCCCAGTTCATCCACGTAATTACCATCCGCGTCGATCAGGTCGCCTTCTTCATCAATTATATTGCCCCGCTCATCGACGTAATTACCATCCGTGTCGATCAGGTAGCCTTCTGCATCAATTATATTGCCCCGCTCATCGACGTAATTACCTTCCGTGTCGATCAGCTTGCCTTCTTCATCAATTATATTGCCCCGCTCATCGACGTAATTACCTTCCGTATCGATCAGGTTGCCTTCTTCATCAATCAGCAATAGCGCTCCCATGGGGCCCTGGGCATCTATATGGAATTTGTGACAGCTAATACAAGTGCTTTGCAGTCGTTCTTCTGCATGCTCACCGCCATGACATGTCCGACAGCTTCCTATATCTGGCATCAGAACATCAGTCGCCTCGGTCGAAGTGTCCGCTTCATGACACCCGACACAGCCCATATTTATGTGGCTGTCGTGAGAAAACTCAGCCATAGGGAACCAATCCTCTGTGAGTCTGACGGGTAGAATCTTCCACGGGACCTCACCCTCTTGAGGGCTTATCTCGTGACATATCGTACAAGTCTGTCGTTCAAACAGATTTGTCGCCGCTTCTTTGACGCTTTGTTCGACGAACGTTTTGGCTTTGAGTGTTAATGTTTCGCCAGCTGATTGGGCGGGCATCAGATCGGTAATCATTTGCCGATTTCGCCGCCTGCCCGGTCTGCGAGCCTCACGCTGCCCGCCCGGGAGTTCAACTTTCTGTGGTTCCGTTCGTTGTTGGGCGGCTGCCCCCAGGTTTTGTTGTTGAAGAAATTGATAAGCGTAATAACCTTCTAATTGCCGGATAAGTTCAAGGGGCGCTCCGTGTGGCACAACCCTATCGGGCGTTTCGGGGTCAAAAGTCAATAGATGACAACTGGCGCAGTGCTTCTCCATGGTCACCGGCCTAAACTGAAGACCACCTTTTTCGCTCACGTGACAGCTTGTGCACTCCAGCACGACGACCCTGTCTACACCATCAATGCCATCTTCGCTCATGTGGACATCATGCGGGAACTTCAGATTGGACACCTCGGCCAGATCGTCATCCCAGATTTCCATGCGCTGCATTTGCCAGGTTTCATCAGGCTGCATTTCAAGAAAGGACACCATAAAAGACGGGTGCTCCTCCAAAAAGTCAGCGGTATTTCGTAGCTTGCCGGTATCCAGGCCAACATCAGCAAGATTGGAATGGCAACTAGAGCACAACGCCTGGTCGGAGCGAACAATCGCTTGCGCTCCATTGTGCTCCCGATGGCAACCCTGGCAATCACTGGCGATTTGATAATCTCGGTGAGCGCCCAGTGATTTGGTATCATAATGGTGGCGCACGCTAAGATGACAGTTGAGGCATTCTTCGTCCCTGGCAGGTACAAAGGGAATCGCGTGGCAGGATTCACAGTTGTTAGACAGAAAAGCGTGAGTGGTATGGAGTTTTCCCGCAAGCCATTGACGGTCGTCAGGCACAGGAGCCGCTCGCATGAAATCCATACCCGCCAGAAATCCGAATGATGGTATCAATATGCTGACCGACACGATCAGCCAGAACAACACCCAACTCAGTGACCTGACTGGAAAATTAAGTTGCGAAAGCCTGGTTTTGAACCTGTCACGCAATGGGTCAACGTCACTGACCTTTATTTCAACTTCGATCAGGTATTCTGAATCCCCTTCCGCAGAAAGAACCCTGAACTCATGACCAAGTATATCCACGACATCGCCAGGATTCATCTCAACGCGTCGACTGGTCTGGTTATTAATCGTAAAGCTTTGGCTATTCCCTGCTTGTAGCTCTAGATTTTTACCCCGAACCAGAAGCCATGAGTGCGCCAGTGGAGTCCTGCGATCTGGAATCTGTATCGTCTGGTCGGTACCTCTACCTATCGTTGCCCGATCGCCGTCGAACACGACCTCGTTTACCTCTCGGGTTGCACCTTTAGACTGGATATATCGAACCGTTAACTTCAAGTTAGTTAATCCTTAGGCCGCCCGCTAGCGATAGACGAAGACAGAAAAAATGTGAGCTATCAACGCCGCTATCAAGGCAAACGTGACTGGAATGTGAAACAGCAACCAAACCTGGGCGGTGGATTGCATCCTAATATCTTCCCGGATGATATCGAGCAGCTGTTTTCTAGTGTTGAATGTACGAACTACCTCGCCGACTGATTGATTCTCTTTACCCTCCGTCCGGGAGAGCTTTTCAACGAGAAATTCCAGCGCCTGTTGTTGCCCTTTGTTAGAAACAACATTGCCGTCCACAACCACAGAAGAATGGTCGCGGCCGAACAGCTGGTCACGATACCCCCCGCCAATGACCGTTCGTTCGATCGCACTACTAACCACCATTTTTGTGTCGCTTGAAGAATCAGCGGTCAATCGGGCCAGTTCTGAATCAATCTTCTCAACTTTCAGGAAAATATCATCCAGCGTTTGATTTTTTTTCAGATCATTCCTGGCAGACGGATAGGTACGATAGGCAAAAACTCCGAAGAGACCGCTAAAGATGACCAGACACATGAGCACAAAGGTAAAGGTGTGAACATTCCAGTCAAATTGAAACCCCGTATGCAGCGTTGCGACGACCAACAGCGACGAACCAAGATAGACATGCGCAGAAACCCAGCCTTTGACCGTTCCCCAGCCGTGGGTAAAGTTTCTTTTTCGCCTGCCAAGGTATGCCAGCCAGACAATCAACAGTGCACCAATCGTACCTAACGCGTACCCCAGCCAGGTGCCGCCATTAGGCGCTTCTGTAGGATTATCCATCGCATAGATGACTATGCTGCCTACCATAAGCAGAGCAGCCAGCCAAAAATATCGGCCCTTTGCGTGAGCTAGAAACGACGTGTGCATCAGTGCATCACGCTCACAAGGTCAACAAAATCTTCAGGGCTCATTCGGGCGGCGGCGCCTGTAGGACACGCCCTTACACAGGCAGGGCCACCTGATTGATCCATGCACATGTCGCACTTCACGGCCTTTTTAATGGCATTCTCACCCACCACCCCTGCCGAAGAAGCTTTACCCGGTTTCTCGCCGAACCCGAACAACATCCATTTCCAGTAACTGCTCGGAGCCTCAGTTTCATAGGACATCTGGATCACATCATAAGGACAGTTTTGCTCACAGTTACCGCAACCGATGCAATTATCGCCTATAAAGACTTCACCACCAGCGCCTCCTCGCTGAATCGCATCAGGGGGACAATCTTTCATGCAACTCGGATCTTCACAGTGCCTGCACGAGGTGGGTACATGAATGTGCGCAAATGTTGGGCCAGCCTTTCTATTCAAACGAGAGGTGCCATCATGTGTTGCGGCACAAGCCTGCTCACAAAAATCACAGGCAACGCAAAGGCCTTCATCTATCAGCAAAACATCTGTTGCCTCACCCAACCCCTGGCCCATCAGGAACGACAACAGGTCGCCCTCTTCTTCAGCATAGAACTGTGAATCTATGTTTTGGCGGCTTCGGGTCTCAGCCACCTGCTGCATTCTTTCCTTAAGACCAGGTGCTCGAGCCAACAGCATCTGGAACGATTCAACATCTAGCGAAAGTGTTTCGGTCTTCACCGTCGCCTTAACGGTTGCCCCACGCGTCGTGTTTCCGAGCAGCGCCATCTCGCCAACAGTCTGATTGGCTGGTACGTAACTCATCACAACTTCCTTACCGTCAAGGTCGCCTGAGACGGTCACCGAACCATTGCGTATGAAATGAAGGGAATCGCCCACGTCGCCTTGCGAGAAGATCACTTCTCCAGGAGCATATTGGTTGATTTGTGTTTTCTCAGCGATAGACATCAAATCTTCGATCGGCGTCTCTGGTGCAAATTTTTGCTGGATAGTTCTAACGATAAAAGTCTGGTCAAGAACCCGCTTCACCGCATCAACCGACGCGATCAGTTTATTCATGGTTCTTCGCGGCGTTTCAATGACGATACATTCGTCGCCAGCAATCACAGTCGCGGACCTTCGGCGACCGGATATGAGACTCATCTCGCCAAAAAAGTTGCCCACGCCCGAACGGATTCGAATATCTTCGCTGACTTCAATTTCTACATTGCCTTCGAATATCGTATAGAAACTATTGTCGTAGTCATGCTTCGAGAAGATCACCCGACCTTTTTTCACAACATGCACATCGCTGTCCAGCATCAGTTCTCGAAACTGCAACGCATTAACGTGCTCGAAGACGGGAATGCGTTGCTGCATCATCTCCAGTACTTGGTCCACCTCAAGGTCGAACGGCAGGGGCAAGAATTTAGCAGCGATCAGATTGTGATCTGCCGGCTTAACTTTGTTACCCAGAACGTATTCAACCACCTCATAGCCTTGATTCATGGCCTGCTTGATCAGCGGGTAACCTCCCAAGGCACCAATGACATACATGCCTGGCACATTGCTTTCGTATTGGCTACTCAAGGCCGGTATGGCATTAGGGTCGTCATTGGGAAACTCAATCCCAAACGACTCAACCAGCCCCCTCGGTGCAATCGCCCCGAGGCGCCCGATGATTCTGTGAACAGAAACGGTCGCTTCACCCGTCGATGTGTTCAGAACGAACACACCTTTATGTTGATCATCTGTCGGTGAATCAATTCGCGCTGGCGTTGTGCCAAAAAAACATTCAACCTCGCCAGATTCGATCGCTGCCATGATCAGGTTCAGGTTGCCTTCCTTTGCCCTGGCAAACTCATCTTTCCGATTGACGATGTAAACTTTGTTATTCGGCGCCAGCGCGAGGGCATTTTCGATGGCCGCATCTCCGGCACCCACAACCACAATAACCTCATCTTTGTATTCGCCAGGGTCATCCAACTGATATTGCACAAAACTGGCCTGATCTCCCGCAACGCCAAGTTGCCGGGGATTGCCCTGCATTCCAATACCCAGAATGAGGTGTTTTGCGGTCACAGACTCCCCATTGACCAGGCCTATAGTAAAGGCACCTTTCTCGCCACCAATCTTGCTTACCTCGGCTGAGTAACGCACGTTGGTGTTGTGGTGAGCGATACCTTGCTCCCAGCCCTCAAGTATTGCTTCACGCTTACCCGCATCAAATTCTATAGGGCTGCGAAGAGGCAGAATGCCAGGCTCAGCCATGACATGTTTACCCTTTTGATACTTCTGGATTGTATTTGCAATCTTGGGAGAACTTTCGAGCAGGACGTGAGAAACACCGAGCTCTGCAGCGTGCGCCGCCGCGCTCAGGCCACCTGGCCCCGCACCTATGACTGCAATGTCATAAATATTATCGATCAAAAACCACCTTACGTTACGCTAAACTTGGCTTGTACAGCCTAGCCTACGACATATCTCAAGACATAACCCAAAT
>JABJED010000186.1 GCA_018665025.1 Gammaproteobacteria bacterium | reverse complement strand
TTGTTCCTTCCAGGTTTGTGGCTGTTCGCGTTTGCTGTTGATCATATTTGGGCGGCAGGCATCGGTTTACTTTGGCCTGTGGGCCGATTGCTATATGCGCTCGGCTACTACAAAGCGCCTGAAAAGCGAACCATCGGTTTGCTCATCAGCATGCCACCAATCTATATTTTTGTCGTTGGCGCGTTGATCGCCTTTGCTATGAAGGTGTTCGAACAGTTGTAGTCTACTATCGCCCAGCGAAGGTAAAGCACTTTGGGAGTTCAGTATGAATAAACTAAAAATTATCAGCGTAATGAACCAACTTATTCAGGTGTGGCTGATGACTTTGCGCTGACTTTCAGTCGTCAAATGGCACTGCCGGTCGATGTCTGGGTAGCTTCGCATGGTGGTCAGTATGATTTGGCGAGTAAGCACAAACCGGGTCAAGCTTATTCTCCAGAAGCATTTGTTGATCCAATAGGCTTCCAGAAAAAGGTTGCCAGATTGGAGCAGTTGTATCTGACGCAACTCGCCAGAGAAAGATCACTCAGCGCAAAGTGAGATGATTGTTGCCGTGCCCTGGGCTCGAAGTATCCGCGATAGATGCAAGGGATGTAAAAGCGCGGATTGACTGCACGCGCCAAGATGTTGCAGTATTTCTTACACAGCCTCTAGTATCGAGAGTAGACATGCCCTATATCGAAAACCGAATTGTTCACGACGCAGATAGTCATCTGATGGAGATGTCTGATTGCCTGAACCCATATTTTGAAAAATCGCTGCTCAAGCGGTTTTTGGAGCACCCAAATCTGGGTGTCAGAGTGGGGAATAGGTTGGCAATTGAGGATGCCCAAAAACGCCAGGCTGACGAGGCCTTTCGCGCTGGTGCTTCCGAAAACATTATGTTGCGCAAGAATTATGACGCGCAAGGTGCTTTTCTACGCGAAGACAGACCACCCGCTATAGATCAGATTGGGGTGGCGAGCCAACTGGTTTTTACAACCTTTTGTCTTGGCAATTTTGGCTTTGATCAATCGGATGATATGGCGCTGTGTTATGGCACCGCCACCGCTCATAATCGAATGATGACGGATTTCTGTTCCGTTGATGAAAGGCTGCTCGCAACAGCTTATGTGCCGCTTGAAGATTTCGACCAGGCTCAGGAAACTGCTAGAGCTGCTATTGAGATGGGCGCTAAAGCGCTGCTGGTGCCGTCCTGGTGTCCCCAAAATCATTCACCTAGCCATGTCGGTCTGTTTCCAGTGTGGGCGATGGCCGAAGAAGCAGGGTTGCCGATACTTTTTCACGTCGGTGGTGAAGAGAAGCTCAATCTCACCTATAAGGAAAATGGTCTCCCTCCCGTACCAGATTTTCACGGCGGTGACGCAAATTTCACTTCTGTCAGTTACATACCGATCTCGACCTCAGTTCAACAGACCTTGGCGACACTGATTATTGATGGGATTTTCGACAAGTTTCCAAATTTGAAGTGGGGTGCGATTGAGCTGGGCGCGTCGTGGTTGCCAGGTTGGCTCCGTAATCTCGATTCTGCCGCCCACGCATTTGTGCGGAATGAAGAGCGGTTGCAGAAGTTGTCTGCCAAGCCGTCAGAGATCGCGCGCCGTCAGCTGCGGGTCACACCTTATCCACATGAAGATACGGGTTGGATTATTCGCAATTCTTACGAAGAAATGTGTATGTTTTCAACGGACTACCCTCATGTAGAAGGCGGGCGTAACCCTCTGAAACGATTTGGTGAGACGTTGGAAGGGCTCCCGCAGTCAGCTTTGGATGGTTTCTATGCCGACAACTTTATTGACATGATGGGTAGTGGGCTGTCTCCGTAATTGCGCCGGCCACAACACCTTGATGGTGGTTGGTGGCTAGTTCCAGTTAGCTTACATCGGTAAGCTGGAGCCAGACTTCGTTCTGGCTATTGGCTGAGGCCTTTTGCAGCTCTTGAAATGTGTGTGTCTGAGATAGGTGAAAAGTGGCGCGTCCTCGTGCCGCTATGTTGGTGCTGCGTATCGTCAATCGTTGACGTTGTTTAGGGTTCAGAAAAAGTGTGTGTCAATTTGAAAACAAAAAGATTGCTGGCTGTGTGCATGATTGGCTTCCTGGTCGTGACGAATTGCTTGGCGGCGGACTACGCAAAGAAACAGACGGTGATCGCCGATGGTCATCCGATTGCTGTGTGGTCCAAAGAAGTCCCAAACCCACGGGGTGTCATTTTGCTTCATCACGGTCGAACCTGGAGTTCTTTGCCGGATTTTGATCTTCAGGTGCAAGGTGAAGAATTGTCTTTGATGGATGGCTTCAACGAAGCAGGGTTTAGCGTCTGGGCTATGGATGCAAGGGGTTACGGCGAGACGCCAAGAGACGAAAGTGGCTGGAACACGCCGAACAGAGCTGCCAAAGATGTGTCGATTGTGATTGATTGGCTAAGTAGAGAGACGGGCCGGAAAGTGCACCTGTGGGGCTGGTCCATGGGTTCAATGATTGGCCAACTGGTCACGCAGCAGTACCCGCAGCATATCGCCAGTCTCACTTTGTTCGGCTATCCGCTGAAGGTACTGCAGCGCTAAAGACTGGCGTAAATCGCTGTCACGGGCTTCTTTTCGCAAAAAAGAAACCAATTAAGATGCTTCTGAGCTTGGTACGCGCAAGAAAAACTACCGGGCAACTTCTCTTGGGAAGGTGATTTCCACATTGCCGCTCTCAAAGTCTTGCTGCAATTGGCCAAAATCAGATTGGGAAAGGTATTCAGGTATGATTTTTTTGTTATATCTGAAGTACTAAGGATCGCATATCTGGCGCTCAGATGTCAGACGTCAATCAGTAATCGTTTGCGTCCACGATTGAGCGGTACAGGTACAAACTCAATGTTCTGTTCGGCAAGTTTCATGTCGGGAAATCTATCAAAGAGCACCTCGAAAGCGAGCCTCGACTCTAGCCTCGCGAGGGACATACCCAGGCATAGATGGATACCGTAACCAAATGCGACGTGGCCAACGTCTTCCCTCTCGACGTCAAAAGTATCAGGGTCGGAGTAGCGATCCGGATCTCGATTTGCACTTGCAATAACCGCCATGACTAACTGGTCTTGTCTAATTTTCTTACCAAAGAATTCAGTCTCCTCGAGTGCAGAGCGAACCGTGAACTGCACGGGTGGTTCAAAGCGCAACATTTCTTCTACAGCATTAGGGATCAAGGCGGAGTTGGCTTGTAATTTTTGCATTTGTTCCGGATGAGTTAGTAGCAAATGGATTCCATTGCCAATCAAGTGCGTGGTGGTTTCGTGCCCAGCTATAAGCAAGACGGTGCAGGTTGAGTTAAGTTCCGCAGTGCTGATTCGAACGCCTTCTTGTTCCACCTCAAGTAGCTGTGAGATGAGATCAGTGCCGGGGTTCTGCCTTTTTGCGGCAATGACACCATCAAAGTATTGACCGAGTTCCTCAGCTGCAGCGGCGCCAATATCCATGAGTTCGTTGTTGCCTATTGCGGTTAAGCCGAGGAATTCTGCGGATAATCCTTGGAAGCGCGGGATGTCTTGTTCCGGTAGTCCGAGCAATTCTGCGATGACTCGAACTGGGAGTGGTTTTGCTAGACCTTCAATCAAGTCAAAGCTGCTATTTTTAGGCACCGCATCTAAGTATTCGTTAACCAGTTCTCTGATTCTTGGTTCAAGGGCTAAGATCGACTTATGGACAAAGCCGTGATTCGCGAGTTTTCTCAACCGGGTATGATCCGGCGGGTCAAGATTGAGCATCGTAGGGTTGTCGAGAAAAGTCACGGCGCGACCATCGGCGGCAAGGCGAATCATCTTCGACAGAAAGGCATTTTTACGCAGGTCTGCACTGAATCGATTATCTAACAACAGCGCTTGAGTCTCATCGAAACCTAAAGCCATCCAGCCCCGATTTCGATGAGTTCGCAGTAGCTTGCCATTCGCGCGAATCCGCCGGTAATGCTCGTAGGGATCATTAATCGCTTCTTCATCACTCATGCCACTGCCACTACCGGTGAAGCGATAGTCAATCCAGTTGAGAAATGACATGAGAAGTTGGGTCAGTTTTTGTCCGAATGACTTCAACATGATCTCACCCGCCCGTTAGTGGTTAACAAATGTTGCTTGCCGCTTTTTTTACGCTACTTTCAGGACCAATGCCAGAGTAGGAGTCAGATCTACAATCTGCGGACTGACCACCCTCTACCGCAAAACTGCCCAACAGATTTCTTTTCGCAAAAAAACCAATCAGGATACTTTTGAAATCTCGGAAAACACTATTTAAAATAACTATTCACCAAAACGAACTACTGATGTTAAGGAGTCCCGCAGCTGGATCCTTCATATAATCCGATACTGTCGATATCCACATTCAGCGCGCTCTGCGCAAAATCGAACGAGACTCTCGCCCTAAGATCAGTCTCGGCCACTGTAAACGTGTGGCTAAACGACTGATATGAGGCCGTCAGGCTGACCTGGTGCTGACCCTCGCTAATGTTGGTATACGCGTCCATGTTGGAATCTAAATAGGCCGTCATAATTCTCGAACCACCAGCCCGAGCTCGATAACAAAGCGTATATTCCTGCCCACCAACCACCATCACGGCATGGCTAATCTGCGCGTGCCAAGGGTCGGTAGACGCAGCACGCACGTCGATGTTCACCTCCCCGTTGCTCTCGAAGATGGCGCTTGTCGCAATTTCCACCGTGTTCCAGTTGTTGTCGAACTGGTCCAAACCTTGCGAAAACGACCCACCACTCGTAATGAGATTACCCACTCGTGGTGCAAGGGGTGTTTGCTCCGAAAAGAACATCATGTCATTCGAAAACAAACCCTGTGGGTTCTGCAACTGCAAGAAGTGCAAGCCACCGGTTTGCGGGAACGCCGCCAATTCAACTTCAACAATCTCGTTGTCGCAGGCTGGCAATGAGCCTGTCTCGCAGCGCACAACGCCATCCACCCGGCGGCCGTCCACAAACAGCGAAGCACCTGGTTGGACATACCGGCCGTTGATCCGCAGCGTCGAAGCCGCACTTAGGAACGCAAGTTCGACATTGCGCGTTTGCGTCTGAATTGGCGCCACAGGCCACAATGCTGGCTGCGGATTGTCCACATCGACATTCTGACCAGACCGCCCGGTTAGCGTGATGACCATTTCCCCCGCTTCGGCGGCCGCAATTAGCTCTGCGCGGGTGAAAGTATCAGTCCCACCTCGAACCTGATAAACATCGTTGACAAACTCAAGACCGATTGCGCTCGCCACTCCATTGGCGCCTGCTTCCCGATCAGCAATCTCTACGCCTTCCGCTTGCAACAGGATGGCACCTTCCTCTGACGACACTTCTAACGCATCGAGAATGTCGCTTGTTTGGGCTTGTCCTGCCGTATCAGGATTCAGGGTCACTTGCCGTGCAAAGCTCCCGGAAAACCCCGTACTGCCTTGCAGCACCATCTCCCAGATTTCTGGTGATGCACCTGCTAGATCCCAAACATCACGTTCCGGAAACGTGTCATCCATGCCAACGAGGTTCATTAAATCGATAATATTCAAACGCGCTTGCGGCAGGATCATCCAACGGTCGTAAGCGCCACGCCAGGTCGGCGCATCCATACCGGTCCCTGGCGTATTCGTGCTAACCAGGAATGGCATCTTGTGGCAATCACCGCATACTTGCGCGCCCGTGCTACGACCGCCAGCATCGTTCGTGAAGCTGAACTCGAAAAATCCGTCTATCGCCTGGCTTGTTAGCGCGTTGTCAAACGCTCGTCTTTGAGCCGGAGGAAAAGGTATGCTGAGCAAGAATCGAGACATCGCATCACGCTCGAGCGAATCGAGCGCACCAGGTTTCGCGTCGTCGTTCAGCGGGCAATTGGTTTGATCGCACATGGTCGATCCAAGCGTACCGTCGACCAAAGACAAGGTGCAACTCTCCGGGCTATCGGTGCTACACGTCGGACCAATCGGCGTATTGATCGATGAAGTGTTGATGCCACCAAATGGATCGCCGGGAATGCCGTCCCAGTGGTATGGCGCAGTATCTCGCAACCCGCGAACCGGCATCGTAAGGCGCGGTGGTATCTGCGTGCACCCCGACACATCACAAACGGGTGTATCTAATACCCAAATAAGTTGATCGGTGTGTCCATCAGGGTGACAACTTTCACAGGAAAACGTACCGGTCGTAGACGCATTGGCATCGTTAAAGGCGAGGCGACCTTGTTTCACGTCGGGATGCGTTGGGTCCGCCAACGCAATCGTGTCGCTCAGCCGAATATCCATCGGAGACGAGACGTCCACGCGAGCAACGGAGTTGTCGCCGACATTGAGCACCCAAGCGGTAGATGCAGCGCCTTGCTCGGTCGATTGCAACGCAATACCTCGCGGTATACCACCCACATCGACGCTATCGAGTATCTCGCCCGTGTCCGGGTTAATCGTAACCAGCTTGTTCGAGCTTGCTGCGGTGGCGACAAGCGTACTGTCATCATCGCTAATCTGAATACCGAATGGTGTGGCTAGCGCCAGGCCTTCATCTGGATGCACGGGCGGCAACGGCTCCAGGTCAAAAAAAGTGGGCGCACCGCAGTTCGATTCGCAGTCAACACGGGTAATGCGATTGAGGAATGCGCGGTTTTCCATTTCAACAAGGCCTTCTTGTAAGGTCCCGGCGCGGCCATTCTCGTCGTTGCGTGCATCTGCTTGTGCGACGAACACACGGCCATTGCTATCAACCGCTAACCCATAGAGCAGTGTGCCTACCGTATTTACGATTGCGACGGGCTGATCGTTCGATGTATTGAATACAAAGAGGTCTCGATCAGGCACCAATGGATTCTTAATGATGTCCGCTTCGTAGTTCAGCGACAGGACGTTGTTGTTTGTAAAAGCATGCTCCACAGCATCGAACGTACATACGCCTCCATCGATCTTCTCCTCGGTACAACCCGACAGTTGCGATTGATTGTTAGATTCAAAGGCAAGGACATAGAGTCGATCGCCGCGCACTACAATTGCCCTAGGATCCTGCGCCCGGATTGGTAACCGGCCGGTAATCGCATAAGACCCAACATCGATGACGGCAATTTCATTGTCCGGGCCCAGGGAAACGTAGGCTTTTTCATTACTGGCAAAGGCAATACCCACGGGTTCATCGAAGTCGGTCGCAAACCCCACAGGATTGATCGACTGCACGGTCGCAATAACGTGATGTAACGTCGGACTGTCTGGGTCGGTGTCGATCACACTGACCGTATCCGAGATGTGGTTCGCCACCCAAACTTCCCGCCGATCGGGTCGCACTGCAAGTCCAACGGGATCTACACCAACGTTAATTCGAACAACAATCTGTCGCGTAACCGAATCGATCACGTCGACCGTATCGGCTGGAGTATTTGCCGCGTAAACAAAGCGACCATTGATGACGATTGGCTTCGCATGCGGGCTCAAGAAGTTCGGGTGCCCCGCATTTGTGCTCAGCGGCGCTTGCACACCCACCGCATCGCTATCGACTGGGATTGGATCCGGCTCGGGTTCGGGCTCGGGTTCTGGCTCTGGCTCGGGTTCTGGCTCGGGTTCTGGTTCGGGTTCTGGCTGCGGCGCCGGTGTTGGCGCAGGACTAGATGACGACCCACCTCCTCCGCCACAGCCAACAAGACATAGCAAGGTTACCATTATAGCAAGAACAAAATACTGCGAAACCAATGCCACTCTCCAATGGATCAATCCCTATGACTCCATACTCGCGTTCTAGCCCAAGAAGTGCAACCTACCGTCAACGCGCCACCCGCCACGCTCAATTTGCGTAAACTGCCAAAGATTGCAAAACGATCTCTTTGCCGCTATCTGATGGTTGAAACCACGGCAGCGCATTTCTCCCTACGCCAACAGAAAAGCACCTTGGCTAATCGCCCATCACCAGGTCAGCCAATAACCACATACAACAAAATACTTGGTAGCGTTTAACCACTACTCGTCATACGGCGCCACTCTTTCATAAAACAAGCAGGCAACCGATCTAATTCGATACTCAGACTTTCGATCGAAAAGCCCTGATATAGTTCATATTCTCATCCAGCATGGCTGGGCCCGTCCAGGGCGATTCATCAAACTGTTGTTCCAAATCTGTCGAGGACAGTATCAAGCGACCCTGCGGCTCTATAGTAACTTCGCGGAGGGCAACATTACTGTCTTCAAGTTGGCTGCCACTTTAGCTCATGTCGGAAAATCATCGAGTAATAGTTGGCGGTGAGTTAGTTAGGTACACTGCGGAGATGCGAATCAAATTATTAATGACGTTTGCCATAACGCTACTTCTTGTGGGATGCGGCGCGTCAGCGCCGGTAAAGACGACACTGTCTGCATTGAGTGAAGTCCAGAAAGACTTCGATGGAAGGCAAGTCATTGTCAGCGGAATCCTTCGCACATTCGATACGCCCCGGCACTATTGGATAGAGAACGACGCGTTAGACCGTGTCGCAGTTGAGGGGACAATCAATTTTGCGCCGCTGGTAAGTCAAACGGTGACGGTTAGAGGGATGTTTCGTTATGACAGTGAAGCGGGACGTCGGATTGAAGTAGACGAACTCATTACCCTGGAGTAAACAGGACACACACTACAGGGCTTATCCTGCCTCAGTTTTCATGCAAAGAAATCTGGATTCAGACGTTAGGCTTCTGTCGGGAAGTGAGATACCAAAAATGTGTGTCCGACTTTGTTCAACAGCGCTAGGCGCCAGCCGCGCGTTTCGCAAGATATTTATCAATACTGAACCTTCCGGTTCCCAGAGCGGCGACCATCAAGAGGCCAGCCGTGATACCCATATTTTTAAAGAAGTTCTGGGTTTCATGGTTGCGTTCCATACCCTCGGCAAAATCCCAGAAATTGTGCATATAGACGCTGATGACAAGCGTCAGACCTGCCAAGAAAAATGCGGCAAGCTTGCCTCTAAATCCGACGATAAGCGCGGCCCCAAGGACAAGTTGCATCACAATCGTCAGCGGTAGTAACGCCGAAATCATCGGCACATTGTGTACCTCCATATAGGTGACGGTGCCTTCATAACCTGTGATTTTGCTAATACCGGGCAGGATGAAATACAGGCCGAGTAAGAAACGGCCAATGAGCAGGCAGGTGTTTTCGATTGCTATTTGCATCAGATTTCCTTGTGGTCGGGTGACATCATCCAACAAACGCAAGGTACAGGAAACAAAAAAATTTGAAGATCTAAAAATACACGCCAATACCGGACGAACAAGCTGTATTTCCTCGCCCAAGTGATGAAATACTCTTGGAGCAATAAGAGAAGCGAGGGAAGTGGTCCCTGGTTTAGCGAAACCGTCGCGTAACAAATCAAAGAAACCGACAATACAGCCCCCCCACTGAAACCTCTGTCGATTAAGCACTGCATTGCTCGCCACTGAGTTGGGCAGAGCGGCTTAAGCGTGTATTTGATATCGATATTTCTGTCTGCCCGCTGTGCGGCGGCACGCTGCGGGTGATCGCAGATGTCGCCGACCCGGCCGCCTGTAAGGCAGTAGGTCATTGCCCAATCAGACATTGACCATCCTCTACCGAAAAACTACACCACGGGATTCTTTTCGCAAAAAAACCAATCAAGATACTTTTGAAATCCGGGATAAATGCGGTTTAAACCCCCTATCCTCTGATCAGGCATAAGTATTGGGGCAGAGTAAAGGGGAGAAGCTATCGATAACCGATAAATGGACACTCTTGCGAGAGTCGACTAAATAAAAACTGCCCTTTGTTGACATAACAAGTATTGCACAAAGATACCCAGCCGAAGAATTGTGCCAGCCAATAATCCTTCCTCGCTTGATTCCACCAGAACACTCATGCCTACTAGCCAACAGAGAAATACTTCAGACAGAGGTCAACATGAAAGTACTGGTTATCGGCGCAAACGGAAACACCGCTAAACGCGTCATTAGGCGATTGACCGAAAGCGAACATGATGCGGTCGCAATGATCAGAAACTCTTCACAGAGAGCCAATCTCGACAAACTAGGGGTGCCGACCGTATTAGCAGATCTTGAATATCCAATCGATCACGCGGTCGAAGGATGCGATGCAATTATCTTTGCTGCTGGGTCCGGCGGTAAGACGGGAAAAGACAAAACGGTGTTGATCGATCATATTGGGGCGATTCGCTCAATGGTTGCAGCGCAAGTGCATGGGGTTCAACGGTACATTATGCTCAGCTCAATCAATAACGATGTAAACAGTCAGTCTCGCATCGCGCACTATCACCGTGCCAAGGCGCATGCAGATAATCACCTGGTCGAAACCGGTCTTGACTATACAATTGTCTGCCCAGGTGGTTTGACTGACGAACCAAGTTCAGAGTTAGTGACGATCGCCACAGAACTGCAGGGGAGTGGAATGACCTCTCGTGAAAACGTCGCAGCGGCTCTCGTTGCGTGTCTTGATTATGACAACACTATCCGTAAATCATTCAGCCTAATCGACGGTAAAACGCCACTAGCGCAAGCAATAAAGGCGTTGTAGCAACGGCATGTTGCACCTGTTGCAAGGTTACAGTGGAAGCCAGAATTTGCTGACTTGATTTCCCATCGAAAACCTCCAACGTTGATAGTACGTCACAGCAACTTGTGTCGCCGGATTTGTGAGATTTAAGAATTTCCTTAGCCTGCGTTTTAAGTTGCTCAAGGTTTGGGTTCGAGGGTAGTTTACGTGTGCGACGCGTAGCGCGTTGCCATTCGGGATGGGTCATAGTGACCTCCTTTCATTGTAATCCGGCGCCTGCAAACGGATAGAAAGAAGGTAGATAGTAAATTTCTAACTTTCGACGGTGGGCTCAGTCCTTCCCGCAGGCGAGGAGGCGTCCTTCAACGCCTGAATTTATGTTCGCGCTGAAATTGAATGGTGTCAAGCAATGTAGGGTAGTGCCTCGAGGGCAGGTCAACCTGACACAGGCAGATCTTCCAGTGATTGATCTACTTTGCACCAATCCGGCGCTGTTCCCAGACGATGATTGTGGGTTGGCCTAAAATGCGTTCGATCATCCAGGGCCATGCCGTTCACACTGGCGACACCAGATTCCAATTCAGCCCAGAGCCGGCTGCCGCACTCAGTGCAGAACCGTCGTGAGTTGTTGCGACCTTTATCTGATGGGGTATCAAATCGGCCTGGTTCGCCTTGCAGTAAGACCACAGTGTCGAGTGGGACAATATAGGCGGTGTAGCACATGGACCCACTGATATGCTGGCAGTCGGTACAAAAACACAACACCTGCGCGGCAGGCGTGGCGGCGGTTTCGAAGCGCACATTTCCACATAAGCACCCACCAGTTACTTTGTCTGTCATAATTTTTCCCTCAGTTAGTTTTCGCCCGAAAATTAGTTGGCTAGCGGATACGGTGCGACATTAGGATAGTGTTAGGTTGTCCATCAATCCTCTCGTTGTCAGCGTGATAGCTTTGGTTGTCATAAGTTTAGCTGGTCGCGCAGCTTGTAGTAGAAAACTGAAGGTGCCAGAAACCATGGGTCGCCGGTATAAAAAGGGCGAGTTGAGAAGTTAATGTCAGCAAACGGAGAGGTGTGTTCAACGCAACGCGCCCACCAAACAACACTCTTCGTTTATCCGGCGAAAGACGGTAGTAAAAAACAACTTTACGCGAATCACTCATAACACGGTTTTGGGGTGATAGTTCGTGCGCAAGCTGCTCATCTAGCTTTTCAGTTGCGATGATGTAGCTACCAATCGGTATGACTCTGCGCCGCATCCACGGCGTGACGCTGCGCGTGTAGCCGTTGGTTGCAATAGCAACTTTACCTGCCCGAATGTTGCCGCGAGATGTATGAACGATGAATCCGGTGCCATCACGTTCGATTCTGACAACCGGGCAGTGCCCAATAACTAGCGCGCCAGCTTTGCGTGCACGATCAAGCAATTCCAGGTGATAGTGACCGGGATCAAGTGCGCCGTGGTCCGGGTAGACTACGCCGCCATGATAAAGGTCTGACCCAATTTCACTACGCTGCTCTGAACGCGGCACCATGTGCCACGGTACTACAACTTCTTCGGGGAGTGCTTGTAGAGCTTTCCCCGCAGCATCATAGGCAGCCGGATTATGTGCACCAGAGAACCGGCCTGGGCGGCTCCATTCGCAGTTGATGTTTTCTTCTTCAATAAACGACTCAAGAAAATTAAGTGAATCGATCCCTTCCCGGAGTAGTCCAATGGCTCTGTCACGTCCGTGTTTGGCAGATAGCTCCGGGTACGTACCCTTAACGCTGGTTGATACCTGTCCGCCGTTACGACTGCTGCAACCGAACCCAGGCGTTTCAGCGTCCAGCACAAGTGTGCCGAGCCCATCCCGGGCTGTTTGTAGTGCTGCATGTAGACCGGTGTAACCAGCACCAACAACAAGTACATCAACTTCATCTGGTAGTGCATCATCACGTCGCTCCGGGCGCGGCGCATCGTCCCACCAATAGGGTTCGGCTTTGAAGTCATCGGTCAGGAGGTTTGTGTTCATAGTGGGTGGTCACTGTTGAGATGTGGCGCCAAATTTGGGATGTTGCCATCCGTTGATTTAACCCCGTACTTTCGGAAATCCGTCATCACGGAACGGCGCTTCGACACCGCATTTTTTTGCGCTGATCATTGGGTGTATGTGTGGTCCTTCGCCAATTTTAGCGATCCGCTCCATGGTATCGCCCGGGCGCCAGGCAACGCGAGCATCGTCGCCAAAATAGCGAAGGGACAAGGTTCGCCGCCTTTTTCCACTCGCTGCGGGTGCGCCGCCGTGTAGCATTGCCGGGTGAAACATAATCACATCTCCGGGCTGAACAGCGAACGACACGATGTCGTAGCTACTGCGATCTGCTTCGATATCTGGCAACCGCGGAAGGTCGCCGGTGTCGTAAAGCGGAATTGTATCGTCGGCAGGATCGAACTTTGAACCATCATACAAAGTGCCGCGATGGGACCCACGTACAAATTCCAATGACTCCTCAATTGTTAATGGTTCGAACGTTATCCACGCCACTGCCAGGTCGTTACCTTCTATGGGTAAGTAAGGTAAGTCCTGATGCCAGGGCGTACGCCTGGCCTGCTCGGTTTCACCACCGGTTTTGTGAAAAACCTGCTCATACATGAACCATACTTCTGTTTTTTGCCAGAGTGCCGCGACGATGTCTGCGAGTGGTGTATCACGGTTAACCGATTCGTATGAGGGGAAGCAAGCTGGGTTAGCCAAATCTCCATAGAACGCACCTGGGGAGCCTGGAATCAGTTTTGTTGCACCGCGCCCAGGGTTGGCCAGTGACCATTCGTATGCTGCTTGAGCGATCGACAGCTCTTTTTGATCGAGTAAACCGGACACAGCGACGACGCCATCCTGACGGTACGATTCGATCATATCTTGGCTGATTTTCATCTCGTCTTCTTCATACACACATCGTGCCTGTCGACGTGTTTTGCGTACTGTTTTAGCGCGAGCACGATTTTTGATTTATTTGCGATGTTATTGAGCGTCGGTAAGCTCATCTAGCATCGAAAGCCAGCGTTCTGTGATACTGCGTTTACTATACACCTGCTGCAACCGATCGATACTATAGCCCCACCGGTTCTGCTGATAGCAGAATGTCTTATTCAGCCATGAATGACGTCGCGGACGAAGAAGGTTTCGGTGTGGTCTACCCGAAAGGAACCGTCGATCAGCAAGGTAACGCGTTTTTCCTCTGCGCCAACAGAAAAGTACGTTCGCTAATCGCCCATCACCAGGTCAGCCAATAAACACAAACCCTGACAAACCCTGACAAACAACAACAAACAACAACAAAATTGGTAGCGTTTAAGCACTACTCGTCATACCGCTCCACTCTTTCATAAAACAAGACGGCAACCGAGCTAATTCGATACTCAGACTTCCGCTCGAAAGCGTTGTTATAATTCCTATCCACTCAGTAGCGGTATACCCTGTGGGTCTGTCGAATCGATTGGACCCACGCAGTTCAGACCCATACAGGTGCCCGATAATCGCAAATGTGTATGTGAGTCTATAAAACCAGGCATGAGTACCCGGCCTGCAAACGAGTCATTAATATCGTGAGGCACTCGACGCTGCATGGCTTTTTACCCCTTTCTTGTTCAGTGCTGGCACCCCCGAACTCGAGTTTCCTAATCCCGTTGAGCCGATAGCACCCCTCGATAAAGTCGAAAATAACCTGGTTGTATATCGACACGATCTCCAATCCGCTGGTGTAAAGCAGGCAACGCATGCCAGGGCACACCGGGCCAGCCATGATGTTCACTGTGATAATTCATATTCCACAAAAAAAATCGCACCAACGCATTGCTTTTGACGCTTCGAGTCCGAGCAAGAATACTGCCACCTTCAGCACAGCCACTATGCTCGGCAGTCAACCAGAGCCCTTCTACGATATGACCAAGTATAAACCCTGCCAGGAGAGGCATCGCCCCCGGCAATTCAAACAAGGCCGCCAACATGACACACCACCAGAACATAGAGATGACCTGCGTCTCGATGCGCGCAGCTTTCGGCAGCGTCGCAAACCTTGTCGTCCCACCAGGAATCCAACAGGCTCCCAGGCCTGTAAGTTTTGAGAACAACAGAGGTCCGCCACTTAAAGTAATCAACCAGCGCCAAACCGACCGAGGCCAAGGACTCAGGTTTTTAGGGTCCATCATGATTTCAGGATCTTGCTTTGGATCCTGAGTGTCGGAATGATGTTGAAAATGGAACTCTCGATAGGCTCGCCACGATACGCCAAACAAAACACCGGTGAGCGCCGCGCCGTACCGGTTAAACATCGGTGTCGAGAACGCTGTGCCGTGACAGCATTCATGGAAGGGGGCAAAGACTGTGCCGATAAAAAAGGCCAGCACGATAATCGCCAACCAAATCCATAAGGTACCTGTAAGTAGTACAGCGGCCCAGACTGATAGCGCGATACACGATAAATGTATTGCTAAACGAAGTCCTGAGATATGGTCACTGCGCGTCATCAACTCAGATTGAATAGCAGCGTCGAGCACACTTTCACGATCAAAAACTTCATTCATCACAGCTTCTGGCAAGACATTCTGGTAGCGAACAGGCGTTTCGTCAGTGTAAATCATGCTAAAACATCCAAATCAGCTCCTTTAGCCTGGGACGCTGAAAAAATCGCATCTTAGCATGAGGATAGGAAAGTCAAGCGGCGGAATTCAGCGATTTAGCTGAGTATAGAAGCGGCGAGAGTTGTTTTTGCTTCCAAGCCTTGCGCAAGGAACTTAACGCTCAACCCGCTTTTTGTTTACACTTAGCACTGCAAAATAGAGGCATAGGTACCATGGGAAAATTCACAACGTCGGATGGGGCTAAACTCAATTACGAACTACGCGGCAGAGACAAGGGTTTGCCACCACTCGTTTTCATCCACGGCTGGTGCTCTAACCTCACCCATTGGCGATACCAGGTTGAATACTTCGCCAGGAACCATAAAGTATTATGCATAGACCGACGGGGCCAGGGTAAATCCACAACCCCGGGCACCGGCCATAATGCAGAGCAACACGCGCAAGACATTGCGGCGGTTGTTAAATCGTGTGGATTGAAGAATGTGATAGCCATTGGCCACGCCGGCGGTGGACCCGGCACTTTAGCGTTTTTGTCGAACTTTCCAAGACTGGTGAAAGCCGGTGTTATGATCGATTCCGGCATGTATCCGCTGCCCCGCCTCAACAATCCCAAGAGCCCGTTTGGCATGACCCTGGGTTCAATGTTGCAATCGCTCCAAAGCAGCAAAGGCGAAGCCGCCTTTAAGACGATGTACGCGAGCTATTTCGGCAAGAAGTGTGACCCGAAGATTGCCAGCGAGGCAGTGCAGCAAGCAGCGAGTACGCCTATGCCAATCATCCAAGCTGAACTTCGCGGCATGGCAGCCAGCACGCAAAAACTAGCGGAAGGCATCGCCAAACCTGTCCTATGGTTAACCGCCACAGCAGTGGATCAGGACTACATCAGCAAACACCTGAAGAAAGTCTCGTTTGCACAGACGGTGGGATCAGGGCATTTCCCGCAACTTGAAGTGCCTGGGCAAGTGAACGCGATGATCGAGACGTTCTGCGATCAGTTATGACCCAGGTTTTCACAGGCCGGTGCCTTCTCAGCCTGCAGCCAGCGGGTCGGGTAAGGTAAGGTTTCAGCGCTTACGCTTGTCTGGGATAAGTTCCGCGGTCATATTGATCAACAGTTCCTTCGTAAAGCCTCAGATTTTCGATCGCAAAGCCCTGTTATAATTCCTATCCTCCATCTAACCTACTTAACTTGTCAGTACCCAATACGCCAACAATCACGCTGAACTTTCCCATCAACCTACCCGGGCACGGAGGCGAGTTATGCGACGATTCAAATCAATCAAGCAGGCACTTCGATTTTTTGAATGGCATGCTGCAATCTGCACCGACGTTCGCTGTTTAGAAGGTTTTTCAAGCTACTTCGAATTCGCTCATTCGCGACATGGGATGTGGTAACGGCCTCCTAACTCAGAAGTTAGACTCGCGATTAGCTTGTATCGACTTTTTAACTTGTCAGAACCATTTAAATGGTTCAAGGAATAGCGATCTTACTGACTGAAGAGCGAGTCGAACTTCTCGTGGCGCCAATTATTAAGCACTTGCGCAACTCGTTCCGGTTGCTCTGCAGGCAACATGTGACCGGCGTCGGATATCGAGATCAAATCAGCACCGCAATATTCAGCCATTGATTTCTGTTCGGTGGGAGAAATAACCGCATCATCGCCGGCAGTTATGACTAACTTCGGCCCCTCAAAATTCCGCAGTTCCTCTGTCCGGTCGAGTCGTGCCGCGCACGCAGTCTGGTGGGCAGCAAAACGAACTGCCCCGTAGGCTTTAACGTCCTCGTTGCGTTGGTCCATCAACTCCGAGCGTTCTAGACTGTCCGCGTGATACGAACGTTGGGCGGCGCCTTCAGCAATGGCGAAAAATTCACCATCAAGGGCGCGTCGAGAAAGTTCGGACCGCGCGTTCGCCATTTCTTGTGTATCAGCCTGACTAACGGAATTTATCAGCACAACCCCATGAATCAGTTCGGGATGACGCGCCAGAACGTCAAGGGCGACATATCCACCCAACGAGTGTCCGACCACGATTACCGGCCCGGACAAGGAGGCTGCAATTTCACCTCCTAACGCTTCCATGCTGTCTAGGGGCGCTAAGACGGGGTAGCTTGCTTCAAGGGTGTGATCCAAAGCTGCAACGATGGGCAGCCAAATGCTTGGCACATTATTCACACCGTGCAGAAACAACCAAGGTAACGTCGACATTTGAATTAGCCCTTATACGTGAGCACCGCCATCTACACGCAAGGCCACAGAATGAATCATGCGTGCGTCGTCGGAGACTAGGAATGCACTGGCATTTGCAATGTCTTCAGGCTCGATCAGACGCCTTAGTTGAGTTGCTTGGCGCAAACTCTCGAAGACCTCTTCTGGAGAATCGGCCCATGCCGTTGTCATCCTACCCAACGCAGTGTCGGCAATACCTGGACATATTGAATTGATTCGTAAACCACGAGGGCCATATTCAGCTGCCAGAGACCGCATCAAGCCATTAACTCCATGCTTTGACACAGCGTACGGCGCAGAGCGTGCGACTCCGTAGAGGCCCAACCCAGAAGACAAGAACACAATGCTACGGGACAACGGTTGGCTATCCAGCCCGTCTAGCATCGCCGGTAGAGCAGCTTGGGTTAAGCGGAATTGACCCATAAGATTGACATCTATGACCTCTCTGAACAGTTCGTCGTCGACCTCACTAAATGCAGCGGTGCGACCAATGCCGGCGTTGTTGACCAAAATATCCAACTTGCCCCAGGTGTCTAAGGCCAGGGCCACCGCCGCTTCATTGTGAGCGCGGACACAATGGTCGCCTTGCAGGAACTTAACACTGTCGCCGAATTCATCTTGCAAAGACTCTGCACCGTCATCTGTGACGTCAACAGCAACTACTTTTGTGCCATCGCTAACGAATTTTCTTGTGATAGCACGCCCGAAGCCACCCAGCGCTCCAGTGACGAGAGCAACTTTTCCATCCAATCGATTGTTCATATTTAGACACACTCTCCAGTTAGGCGCTGACCCTCTACCCAACAGGCATGAGTACCAGTTTGAATACGTTCAGGAAGAATGATCTGACAAACAGGTCCATCCGCAAGCCTCTGAGCGTCGAATACTGCGCATTCTGATCGGTCCAACTCCATATCCTGTATGAAGACAATGAGATAGCCGTCGTCTTCAGCCACAGAATTTTCGCGCTTCGCGAAATGGACTTCACCGCCGTAACGATTAGGGCCATATTCAAAACGATCAGTATCTCCGGTCTCTAAGTCATATTTCTTAATACCGTTCATCAACCACTGACCCGGTTCAAACAAACTGCAATAGGCGTAGCGATACGGATAGCCTAAAACGCTGTTGCTGCAGACCGGGAATTCTACTACCTCCTGATCTAAAAACTCTTCACTTGTTTTGCCTGTGCTTAAATTAAAACGCCAGCGATGCAACCGTGTCATTGTTTTGTGCTTGTCTAGATGCGACATGATTTTTGCGTTGACGTCGCCTCCCTCACCTACGGCAGGACCTGCTGGATCTAACGAGATGCAACCATCCATAACGATTTCGTCGCCATCTTCATAGTAGTTGGCGGTATGCAGCATAAAGCAGGGTGTCGCTTCAAACCACATAACCTCACCGACCTCACCGCGACGCGGGATAACACCGAACCTTGAGGGCAAATCCGGATAAAACTTTAAATGCCTTTCGCCTTTAGCTAGCCCCTCCGGGTCAAAAAATTGAGGTAAGTCATGCAATACCAAATAATTCTCTGTCATGCCCAGGTCATGCGGCCAACGCGCAGCTGGCAGATCAAACTGCTCGTAACGCGTCAGCTTACCGGTTTTATCTACAGTGCCTACGCGAATGCACGGCGGATCTTCCGGGTAATTTTGAAACACCATCTCGCCGGTTTTGGAATCAACCTTAAACTCTCCAGCGATACCGTCTCGATATACAGCGCGAGCCAATTGTGGATCTGGACCAAAATTTTCCAGCGTGACCGGGTCCATTCGCCAAGGTTCGCTGCCTTGACTCATGGTGACCAACAACTTGCCATTGTGGCAAATGACATCTGTGCCGGCGTTATCTTTCATCGCGCCAATGGCGCCCCAGCCGCGATATGTACTGTTATGTGGCTCTAACAATCCCGGCCATAAGGCTCGACCTGCGGCTTTCTCCGCTAAAAAGCCAATCGTGTGCACAAAACGATTTCGATATTCCATGCGACCGTCTTCAAAGAAGGCGCTATGCATCATTGCATCGCCATCAAACGGGTGGTAAGTACCTAACGGCTCGTGTATTTGGTTGTGCGTGTTACGAACATACACTCCCCACAAGTCTCTCGGAATTTCGCCGATTACTTCCAAGCTGTCGGTATCAGCGTCGTATTCCTTAGAATTTGGTTTGAATATCCCGTTTAAAAACGGATTATCGTTATCTGACCGTATTGTGATCTTCTCTTCGTTCACCACGCGTAACATTCATGCCTCCATTGCTTAGGTAGCTGCAACCATCGACCGATAGTGCCGCATGCTTAAAGTGAGTAATAGCATTGCAAGTGGGACAGCAACTAAGCCGACCACTGATAATGAAGCACCTACTGATTGTTCTGATTCAAATATGTAGTCTGTAATCAGCGCCACGACCAATGGGCCCATGCCCAGCCCAACAAGGTTAATCACAAAGAGATAGGCAGCAGTCGCCTGGCCACGCATCTGCAGTGGTGTAACCGTATGCAATGCTGCAACCGCCATGCCGCCGTGAAAGCTCGCGAAAAAGTGTAGCACAGTCAACAGTGCAAATATCAGCGTGGTATCGTTGGTGACGCCCGATGTCGCTAAGCACGCTGGGATCCACAAAAACGCTGCACCGATCAGCGGGCCGCGAATAAAGGCATCCAAGTGGCCTCGCCGTGAGAGAAAATCTCCGAACCAACCACCGGACAACACGCCAAGCGGCGCCGCCAGCACGTTAATGGTGCCGTAGACCACGCCAACATCACTCGCTTGCCAGTCATGTACACGCATAAAATAGGCTGGCACCCAGGAATGGAAGCCGTAGCCAACAGTCGTGAGCATTGAGAAACCAAAAAAGTGATTCGCATAGAAGCGCTTGTTTTGGACAAAAAATTGTAGTGTCCGAGTAATTGATACTACCTGGGGCTGATCATCCTGCTGACCGAGTTTGGTTTCGACGTAACGTCCGCGCCTGGGTTCTTTGATTGTTAGGGCTAACAAGGCGAATGGTAGGCCTGCAAGACCAATAATGATAAAGACCAACTGCCATGCCTTAACCTCGCCGACAATAGGCAGTGAAGATACTTCTGGGATGGCCGCAATTAGTGCACCGCCCACAAGAAAAGCAAGACCGCTACCTAGATAAACACCAACGGTATAGGTACTCATCGCCCGCCCAATTTTTGCGGGCGCAAAATAATCACCTATTAGCGAGTACGCAGAAGGCGACAAAGTTGCTTCACCAACAGCAACGCCCACGCGAGCGAGAATTAGATGGAAGAAGTTTTTTGCCAAGCCACAACAGGCGGTCATGAGGCTCCAAGCGGTAACGCCAACAACAATTATCCAGCGCCGACTCTTGGTGTCCGCTAGCTTGCCCATGAACAAGCCGATAAACGTATAAAATATAGCGAATGTAAAACCTTGCAGTAGACTAAACTCAGTATCAGTCAGTATTAGGTCTCGCTTAATTGGCTCGACAAGCAGGCTGAGCACCTGACGGTCGATAAAAGATAAGGCATAACACAAAGTTAGAACAGCAACTACGTACCAACGATATACGGCAGATTCCTCATCCTCTGGAATCGCCGCCTCTGCAGATGCTGTGACCTCAGACATTTTTAAGTGCACGCTCTAGAAATGGTAGCAGTGCGGCATTGAATAAATCTGGATACTCAGCCCACGCATAGTGGGCAGCACCCTTCACGCAATAATATTCGCCACCAGGGATATTATCGGCCAAAGCTTCCATCATGTCGGGCCGACCAACTGGGTCATGTTCACCGGCAATGCACAGGGTCGGTGCGTTTATGGCGCGCAGTGTTGGCTGCCCATCATATTCAACAATAGCCCGAATCGCTTCGCGAAAAGTATCGTCTGGTGTATCTGCTGTGACCCGCTTAACCAGGTCCACCGCTTCTCCGGAAGAATTCGGCCCCATCATTTTCTGGATTAACGCCGGTGCAGCATCGCGCAGTTTCATGCCGGCATCGAGCGGGGCAATGCGCTCCGCGAGAAAATTCTGTTGATATTCAAACTCGGTATGCCCAAGAGATTCTACCGTTGCCGAAATAACAAGCGCGCCTACACGATCGGGCATCAAGTTAGCCACTAGTGGCGCTATCAGCCCCCCCATGCTGTGGCCCAAAATCACATTCTTATTCCCAGCACTACCGACGTGGGCTACAAGTCGACAGAACGAATCCGCCAAGAGTTCAATTGTAAGCGGAGCTTCGGGTAAGCGACTGAGGCCATAGCCTGGCGTATCCCAAGCAACCACTCGATAGCCTGCGTCTAGCAACCGCTTAACTTGCGGCCGCCAGTACTCGCTAGAACCATAACCACCATGTAGAAGAAAGACTGTGACATCTTTATCACCCCCCCAAACGCTATGATCAGGTATGTTCACGCCAACGCCTCCCTCTAGCTGTCACCAAAATTGTATTTAAACGACAATCCCCAGGTGCGAGGTGGTCCGATGCGACTGAAACCTGAATCTGCTACTGAGATCGAGGTAGCTCGATACTCTTCATCTCCCAAGTTTTTGCCCCATAAAGACACCTGCCAGCGGGCATCAGTGGATATCCAACGAACACTTGCATTTATCAGGTCGTAGCCCTTTTCGAAGGAAACAGCCCGGTTATCGTTCTCGAAAAACTGGTCACCCTTCTGCTGAAGGTCAGCCCGAATCACGATATCACCAACATTACCTGCGTTGAAGGCATACTCAGCAAAAATACTGAAAGAGTCTTCCGGTGTACGGCGTAATTTGAAGCCGGCTAGATCAGCCCCTTTGTTGGTTACGTAGTCTTCAAATTCTGCATCCAGGTAAGAATACGTACCACCAACCGTTAACCCTTCAGTCAACGCCGCCAAAACCTCGAGTTCAACCCCCTTGATTTCTGCATCCGCTGCATTATCTGTAACCAGAATCAAGGTCGAGAGGTCTCCGGGGACCGCTTCCACCAACTGCAGGACCTGAAGGTCCTCATAGTCATTCTTGAAAACTGAAATGTTAGTTCGAATACGCTTGTCCCACCATTCAGCTTTAACGCCCAACTCAAATGTCAATGCAGTTTCGGGGTCATAGCTTTGCAAAGCCGCAACCGCGGACGCGGGTGCGGTTTGAAAACCACCTGACTTATATCCCTCAGCAATACGACCGTAAATCAGCACATCATCGGTAACGAAGTAATCCAAGGATACTGAAGAAGTAATTTCATCCCAGCCTTCGTCTGTATCGATCGCATAGGTTTCAGTCGCGGGCGCTAGCGAAGGTAGTGTACCGCCCGACAAGTCAACAACGGCAAGGTCGATCTCTTTGTCATCAGCGGTAAAGCGTGTACCGAGTGTTAAGTGCAATTTATCACTAAAGTCATAAGTTGCCTGTCCGAACACTGCATAACTCGTTGTGTCATTCTGCTGGTTGAATTCAGGATTCGACGCAACTCCAGCAAATGATCGAATAAATTCTTCTTCACGATCAACTTCTTCTGTGAGATAAAAGAGACCAACCAGTCCATGCAGTCGGTCGTCCATGGCATCAAAGGAATATCTAAACTCCTGGGAGAATTGATCTGATTCTTCTCGCCACAAATTGGAAGTTCGTAAGATAAAGGGCGGCGTAGGCAGCCCTGCCAAGTCTTGGAACCAATTTATCTCAACATTTCGAAATGCAGTAACGGAACTGAATGTACCGTTGCCAACTTGCCAATCCATTTTCCAAGAAAAGCCGGTAATTTCCCGATCGAGGAATCCATCTTCATTAGGCTGACGGTCTCGCAAATCGGGCGCGATATTCGTTCCACCAATATTCGCAAAGGTACCAGCAGGCGCAGGCTTGCGAGTGTTGCCATAGATGTCGTCTTCGCTGTAGCTTATTGCAAGAATCCCTTCGAACGTATCACTGGGTGCGTATCTCAGTTTGGCGCGCACGCTGATATTACCTTCGCCGTCAACCCGCCGACCTGTCGTTAGACTGCGGTTGTAGCCATCGCTTTCCTTAGTCGTTGCGGCGATGCGGAATTGTAGTTCGTCGTTTATCGGAACATTTAGGACGCCGGTGGATTCGAATCTATCATGATCACCAAGGGCAGTTACTGCTAACGAACCGCCAAATTGGTCTGTCGGGTCATTGGTCACCACGTGCACGGCACCGCCCACGGCATTCTTGCCATACAACGTACTTTGCGGGCCTCGCAACACTTCGATTCGTTGTACATCGAACATGTTGACTGCTGCACCAGACGCACGAGCAAACACGACATCGTCCTGGAATATTAGTACTGACGGGTCCCCACCAGCACCATCATCAGATGAACCAATACCACGTATAAAGAGTTGTGGATCCACCTGGGAGAATGGCGTGTAGGAAAAACTTGGCGTAGCCGCAACAATGTCACCGATGTCTTCGATACGCATTTTTTCAATCGTATCTTCATCAAATGCGGAAACGGCCACCGGCACATCTTGCATACTTTGAGCCCGGCGTTGAGCAGTTACAACGATCTCTTCGAGAGCGACTTCATTCTCAGCCCAAACAGACATTGGTAACGTTGACATTATTAGCGGTAGTACGATTAACAATTTTCGTCGATACATTATCCTTTCTCCAAGCCCCAAAATTAGATGGCATCGGAATAGCAGATATTTTCACTAACTACTTCAACTAGAGTTAGTACTCTAACTAGAGTAGTCGTAAATTGTCAAGGCTTTTCAATATACTGTCAAGGCTTTCCAAATTGATCCACTTCGGCATTTGCCTTGGCAATCAGGTTCTGTTGAAATCTTGATCGTAAAGCTATTGAGCATAAAAATTGAAAAAAATGTCCACGGCCAAAAGTTCAACGTTTCGCGCAATCAATCTGATTGGCGACTATTGGCTACTCTTACTTATGCGGGAAGCACTACTCGGCGCCACTCGTTACAACGAGTTCTATAAACGACTGGCAATTACTCATGCCACTCTAAGTGATCGTCTTAAGCGCCTTGTCGAAGGCGGGTTGCTCACCAAATCGGCGAATGCGGATAATACGAACGGACCGGAAGAATATCGACTGACAGATATGGGTCGGAATTGTTACGTAGTTCTGACCATGATTCGTCAGTGGCATCAGCGGCATCCGGATTTATCCGGTGTTGAGTGGTTACAAGGGACATTTGTTCACAGCGAATGTGGCCACGCGTTTGAGCCCCGTCTTGCTTGCGCAACATGTGGTGCTGAAGTGCACGCCGACGATGTTAGCTCCAAACCGGGTCCCGGGGCGGGAATCGAACCGGTTGTGACAATGCCCGTTCAGCGTCAGGTCAAGGTCCGAAAAACCGGCGCCGAACGCTCAATAAGTGGAACTGTCGGCATCGAAAGTGATCGATGGAGCATAATGATCATGGCGGCCTGTTTCTCTGGAATTTCTCGATTCGGCGATTTGCGCGAACGCTTGCTTATGTCTCCCCACACATTGTCCAATCGACTTAGCTTACTCACCAGTCAAAAAATGCTAACAAAGCGCGCCTACAGCTCAACCCCGAAACGATATGAATACGTTCTTACCGCCAAGGGAAAGGACATTTATCCCATAGTGGCATCGTTGATGCAGTATGGCGACCGATGGCTCTCTTCCGATGGACCACCGATGCTACTCCAACACAACCCCTGCGGAAGTTCTCTCTCAGCTGTTCTGCAATGCTCAGCCTGTATGAGTCCTGTTGGGTTAGAACACCTGGTATTTGGTATCCAATAGAATCCAGGCAAAATCACACACACTGCGTAAAACTACAATATAAAGGCTAACACCACTTAGATGGGGCACCACGAGTGGAATAACCTGGGTACAGTAGACACACCGATCACTCACCCCTGAGGCAAAACACAACACTGAACAGTACGCCAATAATCGAGCATAGCTTTCACATCAACCCACTCGGGTTCGAGAACGAGTCATGCGCCGATTCAAATAGACTACGCAGGCGCAACGATTCCTGGAGAGTCACGCTGCCGTCTACAATCTGTTCAATCTTCACCGACATTCGCTTTGCAGACGATACTTCAAACTATTTGGAGCCTTTAACTGGCTGCCTTATTGGCATCGCGATGGCGGAGAAGAAGATTACGCAGAAATAACCAAACAGTTTCTTGCAACTTTTCTTGATGGGCTAAAACGTCGTAACCAGCCTTAATCGTCCATCAGATGATTGGGAGGATGCTGAAAAATTAGCCGCTAGCTTACCTGTATCCCGAGATAAGAAATAAATAAATACACGCAGCCGGCCAGGTGAGCTACTAACTCAAGCACCCGTTCCACGATGACACCACTCATATTCTGTTCACTCCCGAGGACTTTCTCGCCCGGTTGGCAGCGCTGGTACCACGACCCCGGTCCAATCTGACTCAATAGTTTTACAGGATTGGGGGCTCTTTGCCGCTATCTGATGGTTGAAACCACAGCAGCGCATTTCTCCCTACACCAACAGAAAAGCACCTTGGCTAATCGCCCATCACCAGGTCAGCCAATAACCACAAACAACAAACAACTTGGTAGCGTTTAACCACTAATCGTCATACCGCTCCACGCTTTCATCAAACACCCAGGCAACCGATCTAATTCGATACTCAGACTTTCGCTTGAAAGGTCCTGCTATAATTCCTATCCTCTAGAGTCGATGTAATCTAACAGGCAAATGCGTATAGCCTTTCACAAAGTTTGAGGGCGTTCGTTTAGGCGCTCCAGTCACTTCGACCTTGTGGAATCGCTTTTGAATTTCTTCCCACAGTACTCGAAGTTGCATTTCCGCCAGGCGGTTGCCCATACAGCGGTGGAGGCCGAAGCCAAACGATACATGCTGGCGGGCATTTTTCCGATCGATGATGAGCTTATCTGCGTTTTCGAAAACCTCTTCATCCCGATTACCCGAGATGTACCACATGACGACCTTGTCACCTTTGCGGATGGTTTTGCCGTGGAACTCGACATCTTCTAGCGCTGTTCTGCGCATGTGGGCCAGAGGTGTTTGCCAACGAATGATTTCCGCAACCATGTTCGGAATCAGCTTAGCGTTAGCGCGCAGTTTTTCATACTGGTCTGGAAACTGATTCAAAGCGAGAACGCCTCCAGAAATGGAGTTTCTGGTAGTGTCGTTCCCTCCAATAATCAACAGCAATAGCGTTGATAAGAATTGCTGAGGTGGCATGTCTTTGGTTTCAGAATTTTGTGCAAGCATCGTCACCAGGTCGAAGCCTTCGTGGGCTTCATTACTTCTATCCGCCCAAAGCGTTTGAAAACTTGCCAAACAATCATTGAGTGCCTCACGCGCCTCATCCCAACTGTTTACAAGCCCGGATCGTGGACCGCCGGTTGCGACATCCGACCAGAACGTGAGCTTGCGTCTTTCCTCAAATGGGAAGTCAAACAAGGTAGCCAGCATTTGAGTAGTGAGCTCAATGGATACTCGATCAACCCAGTTAAATTCTTCGTCTACCGGTAAACCTTCGAGAATTTCAATCACTCTAGAACGAATAAGATCTTCCATCTTGGCCAGGTTAGGTGGTGCAACCACGGGTGAGACGACTCGCCTTTGTTGATCGTGCTTTGGCGCGTCCATGGCGATAAAACTTGAGGTGTCTATGTCGTTTTCACTGCCTCTTTCAGTATCGCTTGCAACGCCGAGCGGGTCCTGAATAGTGATGCTTCGGGTGGAAGAAAAACGTTGGTTGTCGCTATCGATTTCTTTGAGATGTGAATGTTTTGTGATCGACCAATAGGGTCCATAGCGAGAATCCGCATGGTAATGAACAGGCGAGTCTTTTCGTAGTCGTTCGAAAAAGGGCCAAATGGCATCTGCTTGAAACAGGTTGAAGTTAGAAACATCAAGCCCAGTTAGATCTGCAGACTTTGCGTAGTCTCGCGCTCGGTCTAAATCAACCTGTTTGTAATCATCGGATGTCCACGAACTTGATAGACCAGAACTCATCACTCACCTCGGATTGCGATATGTAGCGTTC
Organism: Gammaproteobacteria bacterium; assembly: GCA_018665025.1. Lineage (GTDB taxonomy): Bacteria > Pseudomonadota > Gammaproteobacteria > Pseudomonadales > Azotimanducaceae > UBA9659. The sequence goes on along the minus strand of JABJED010000186.1, from coordinate 10,327 downwards.
TTAGGCTACTGGCTAAGAACGCCTACCGCAAGTTTCAGGTATTCTACTGTTTGATTCTTAGCAAGATGCCCCTAAATGATTCCACCACTTTTGTGCCATTCGAGTTGTTGTGGTCCTAAACGACTACAGCTTCCTGCATCTGTTTTTACCATGTAAGTGATTTGGTACACGCTATCGTCATCACCGCTGGCAGGAGATTTAAGCGTTGTTGAAGCGATATAGGTTTTATCATCAATAAATTCGACCTTTGTCAGTTTGTTCTTTCGTCCATACTTTTTCATATAAGCGTAGCTGGGAATGGGGAGCTTACCCAGATCATCATTTGCGCTTCCTGAATCATATTCCGTTAACTGCAGGGTCGCGCAGCCCCTGGTAACGTTTAACCACTACTCGTCATACCGCTCCACTCTTTCATAAAACAAGCAGGCAACCGAGCTGATTCGATACTCAGACTTTCGCTCGATAAGCCCTGTTACAATTCCTATCCCCTATCTTGATCGGAATTGTTTTGCGAAAAGAAATCTGTTGAGCAGTTTTGTGGCAGAGGATGGTCAATGTCTGAATAGCCAATGAGCCACTGTCTTACATGCGGCCTGGTCAATCTGTTAGGCGACATATAGGGTGATTTTTTTTGTTCGATAACTGCCAGAGAGCTGATCTGCTAGGCTACAGACTGTTGACTTGATCACTGAGGCGATTTAGAGGTTGGCCGAGGTGATTTTGACCTGCTAATTCAGGCCCGTTTTAGGAAGGAATGGTATTCGCAGGATTAAGCGATGGTGGTTGCGGTTTGATGTGATCGAGGATTTGTTGGATTATGTTTCGGGTCATAGCGCAATACCACAGGTTCATATTACACTTAAAATCGCGCCCTACTGCATCAAAACCAAATAGAATGAAGGGGCGCCTCAGACCCCTGCACAATACGTCGCAACAACGTGAGCTCGCGATACAGATGCCGATAATTGGAGATGACATTGCAACAATCAACGGGGAATCGCTATACAAAAGTCGATCAGAGCTATTTTGATAAGCGTGGCTTAAAACGTTATGCCGGCGTTTGGTCACTGTGGGCCCTAGGCGTGGGAGCGGTCATTTCCGGGCATTTCTCCGGCTGGAATCTGGGTCTGGCCAACGGTTGGGGCAGTATGTTTGTGGCCACCATTATTATTGCCATTATGTACCTGGGTTTATGTTTTTCATTAGCGGAAATGTCACCAGCCCTGCCGCACACCGGAGGAGCCTATTCTTTTGCCCGAACCGCGATGGGGCGCTGGGGCGGCTTCCTGACCGGCTTGTCTGAAAATGTCGAATACGTGCTGACGCCCGCGGTGATCGTCTACTTTATCAGCAGCTATATGGCCGGTATTTTTGATACCAGTATGGCGACTCTGCCACTGTGGTGGGTCGGTTTTTATGTGGTGTTTATCAGTCTTAATATTGTCGGGGTTGAGTTGTCTTTTAAACTTACGTTGTTAGTGACTTTACTGGCGCTGTCCTGCCTCTTGATGTTCTGGGCTAGCGCTCTGCCTTCCATTGACTTTACAAAGTGGGCGCTCAACGTTGGTGCAGACGGCGTTTTACTACCTGAGGGCAATGGGCCGTTGTTACCGTTTGGCCTCGGCGGCATTTTAGCCTGCTTGCCATTTGCCGTATGGCTTTTTTTGGCTATCGAACAATTACCGCTGGCCGCCGAGGAATCGATTGATCCCAAACGTGATATGCCGCGCGGCATTCTGGCCGGTTTTTTTACGCTGCTGCTATCTGCGTTCATGATTTTATGGCTCAACCCGTCAGTTGCCGGAGTCGGTTCGTTTCAATTGGCCGGTTCGGGGGAACCTCTGCTCGATGGGTACAAGGCTATTTATGGCGACGGCATAGCAAAATTGCTGGCCACTATAGCGGTACTGGGTTTGGTTGCTAGCTTTCACACCATAATTTTTGCGCAGGGAAGGCAGATCTATTCGCTCAGCCGCGCTGGATATTTCCCTTCCGGCCTGTCGGTAACCCACGGCAGTCGCAAGACTCCCCACCGTGCCATGATCGCTGGGGCCGGACTGGCCCTTACCGTCATGTTTATTCTATGGTTTAGCATGGGCTCTGATCAGGGCGCCGCTATTATTGGAGGCACGCTATTAAATATGGCGGTATTTGCTGCTATGTTCTCTTATATCATGCAGGCCTTATCATTTATTTTACTGCGCCGTAAGTTGCCGAGGCTGGAGCGGCCATATCGGAGCCCGTTTGGAGTTTTAGGCGCTAGCTTAACCATTCTGATCGCCACAATAACGCTCTATTATCAACTCACTGACCCAGTCTATCGACAAGGTGTCCTGTGGGTGGCCGGGTGGTTTGCGGCGGGTATCCTTTACTTCACCCTTATCGGGCGCCACCGTTTGATCCTGTCACCCGAAGAAGAGTTCGCCTTAGAGCACGACAAAGCGCCGGCACTTTAACGCACCATCAGACAGCATTAATGGGTGGGAGAGACACGTGACTTTGGCTGGTGCATCAGCGCCCGCCTGTCCTTCTAGGAACTTGTAATATCCGGAAAACCTGGACGGTCGGCCATGCTGGTCAACGTCTGTACCCGTCCCAGTCGGTGCATTGTCCAACAACTGGTCGAACTCCAGAGCGAGTTCACCTACTTCAGTCGCTGACAGCACACCGGTAAAAACGTAAAAGCCGGACTGGTGATACGCCGCGAGAATTTCCTTTGCGAGGCGTCCGTGTTTATCCAGCCGCTCCGGGCCGCGGTTACCGAGTTGCATTGCCCGCTCACAACCCTTGGAAGCATAGGCTTCTGCAATTGGACTCGTAGTTACCTGCTCTTCACCCATTTCCCACCTCTGCGAAGTTAAGCGACACAAATTCTGCTGCGGCACGGCTTGCGTTGTTTTTTTTGGCTTCCTACAGAATCCGCGTATTAACAGTGGGATCACCTCGACGATAGCAGCTGCAGTGCATATTCCAACAAGGCCAATTCGGGGCAAACTGGCGTTTGCCTCGAGCTTCATCGGCCACCGCTACTCGAAAAGATGCAGCGACCCTACCGAATTCCAGTGGATCGGACAGCTGTTTTCCTTGCGCCAGCACGGCCTGGCCCATGGCAATCAGTTCCGGACCGACGGGGTCTGCGCCCGTCGCGAGCCCGGCTGGGCGATTACGCTCTGCCTCAATGATATTAGTGTTGACGATGTGGCCTGCCTCACCGTGCTCGAGCATATGGGGCACAAAAGCCTGCAGACCGTAGAGGACACCCTGGAAGTTCACACCCATGACCCAGCCCCAGTCCACCGCGCTCGACTGACAAATACCAATATCGTGGAAGTCATTGCCTTTGAATCGGGTGAACATGCCGTGGTCAACCGCATGATCATGGTCAGGCAATAGAAACGAACAAAGATTCTGATCTGTCGGAGTGGTAATAACGCCTGAAGACGAAGCCAAAACGATACAGATTGACTAATATTCGTTTGAATTCTCTTTAACTTAAACCGCAGGCAAAGGGCACCGCGGGGCTGACCCGTGCTTCCCGAGCCCGAACCGGCGTGGTGACCCTCATTCAGCGCTTTGGCAGTGCGCTGAACCTTAACGTCCACCTCCACATGATCGTCCCGGACGGGGTGTACACAATGGAGCACAACCAACCTCGTTTTCATCGAGTCAATGCGCCGGACCGACAGAATCTGGACAAACTTCTGAACCGCATCATCGCCCGTGTCATGCGCCGGCTTATAAAGGACGGCCTGCGCTTCTATTCGCTACCGAGTCGCCATCGGCCCCGGTGCAGGCAGCAGAACACTCACCTTGAAGAACCCGGGCCTGCAGCGCACGGAGACCCAACCAAAACCCTTCACGGTCGACAGAAACGGTTTTTCACTGAACGTGTTGCCTGCCAGCCACACCAGCGAGATCGCCTTGAACGCCTGTGTCGTTACGTCACGCGGCCCGCCGTCTGTCTGGAGCGGTTGGCGACCAACGCAGCCGGCCAGGTGAGCTACGAACTCAAGCTCCCGTTCCGCGATGGCACCACTCATATTCTGTTCACTCCCGAGGACTTTCTCGCCCGGTTGGCAGCGCTGGTACCGCGACCCCGGTCCAATCTGACTATTACCTGCAGTACCCCTACCCCAAATAGGGCAGCCCCTGGCGCTCGCGGCTAGCCTAGCGACCGGCAACGTGAGGTTGGCAGGGTGCCGCTTCCCTAGCTTAAGTTTCTAATTTTTTCGAGTGCGGCCTCGGTCATAAACACAGAACGATTCATGTGGCGTTTCTTCGCTGCTTCGTCAATCGCATTCAGTGCGCCGTTGGGAACGGTCAGGTTGATACGCTCTACTTTGGTCGATACATGATCAAGATTAACCTCGATGCCAAAGTACAACCAGCCTCTCTTCTTTTTAGCGGCTAGGATGTCATCGACGTGTGATTCGGGAACAGACTCGCCGCGTGCGGTGATGTCTTCCAATTGCATGATAATTGCTTCCCTGGCATTGCTGATAGCTTCATCAAGTGTGTCGCCTCCGGAAAAGCACCCAGGTATATCAGGCACCACGACACCAAAGGCCTGACTATCATTAGTCGGTTTCTCAATCAGCGCGTAGTAGATCATTTCTTCAACCCCGCTTGTTTGCGTATCGCGTTTACCAGGCCTACACCCAGGTCTTTTTTCGGGTGCGGGACCGTGATGCTATGGCCGATATCGGGATGCGAAAACTGATGATGGCTACCGCGTACCCGTTTCAGCACCCAGCCTTCTGCTTCCAGTTCCTTGACCAGGTCTTTGCTCTTCACGATTCTATCATACACATGATATACACATGAATATAGACGTCAGTTTAACCAGACTTTCGCTCGAAAAGCGCTGTTATAATTCCTATCCTACCACTGACCATTTTTCATTTAGCTTGCTCGCACAGAAATAGGCATCCAGCAATACCCCAAGGTCACAACAAATGTCGTCTATCCTTGTCATTGGAATACTGAGGGTTTACTGACTCAAGGGAAAATTATCGTCACTCATGTATTAATTCGATATACTCTGGTCATCCTGGAAAAACCCAGCTTAAGATACCGACTTAATTCAAGCGGGCATTCTCAAGCTCAACGAGCGATTTCCGGCTAAGAGTGGCAGAAACCTTCCAACAGATCAGAGTTCGGCATGCGCGAAGACGCTGTCGGTGACTACGTCAACAGCATCTGAGTTGACTCAGGTTTGGGATTTTGTCCTCCATACCCCGACGTGGGGAACAATATTACTTGGTTAATTGGCCTGACCAGTTTACCATAAAGACCTTCGATAAAGAGCACTGAGTCATGCAAGAAACCTGGCGATGGTTTGGCCCGGAAGATACTGTGACCCTGGAACAAATACGCCAGGCCGGTGCCAGCGGCGTGGTCACTGCTCTTGATCATATCCCCACAGGGGATGCCTGGTCGCTTGAAGAAATCACAGCCCGGCAATCTTTACTCAAAGAAAATGGACTCGAATGGTCTGTTGCCGAAAGCATTCCAGTTCATCAGGACATTAAGCTCAGGACCGGCAACTATCAGGCTTATATCGACAACTACCGACAGAGCCTGACTAATCTTGGCGAACAGGGAATCAGGCGGGTCTGCTACAACTTCATGCCCGTGGTCGACTGGACCCGCACCAATCTCAATTTTGAACTGGACAATGCATCCAGCGCACTTCGCTTCGAAATGTCAGATTTCGTCGCCTACGACATCCACATCTTGCAGAGACCGGCTGGTGCATCCGACTACAGCCAGGCTCAGCTCAGCATGGCAGCAGAGCGTTTCGCTGCCATGAGCAGTAAAGACAAGACCAGGCTGGAATCCAACATCATTGCGGGATTGCCAGGCGGCGAAGGATCATACAATCGGCAAGGCATCAGCAAGGCTATCCAGGCATTCCAGGACATCGGTAATGAAGGCCTTAGGTCTAATCTGTTCGCGTTTCTGGCTGACATCATCCCGACGGCTGAAGCGGCTGGTGTCGTCCTTGCTATTCACCCCGATGACCCGCCGTTCTCTCTTTTCGGATTACCCAGAGTTGTTTCAACAGCGCAGGATGCCCGAGCGATCATCGAATCAGTACAGAGCACCAGCAATGGCCTAACGATGTGCGCCGGCTCCTATGGTGCAAGATCTGACAACGACCTTGTGGCAATGGTCAATGAATTCGGACCGAGCATCCATTTTGTGCATCTTCGCAACATTCAACGAGAAGCTGACGGATCCTTTTATGAAACACAGCATTTAGATGGCGACAATGACATCGTTGGCATTATCAATGCGCTCTTGAATCAAGAGGCATCTCGTCGGCAGAACAACACTCCCCTCACTGAAATTCCAATGCGTCCAGATCACGGTCATGCCATTGGCGATGAGAAAAACGACCCTACTGTTCGTCCCGGCTATTCCTTCGCAGGTCGACTCAAAGGCCTGGCTGAATTGCGCGGTGTTATCCATACTCTGACGACATTAGGTCAGCGAGGCTAACATCGAACCCATGCTCCACCCTGATCGTCTATTACCTGCTGATCCAGCGACCCGCGATATCGCACGAAGCCTCTTCTCATCAGTACAGAACCTGCCGATTATCAGTCCCCACGGCCATACCGACCCTGCCTGGTTCGCAGATAACAAGCCCTTCGGAAACCCGACGGAACTCCTGATAACCCCCGACCACTATGTTTTTCGGATGCTGTACAGCCAGGGTATTTCGCTGGAGCAGCTGGGCATTTCACCTTTAGATAAAAATTCTGTCGGTTCAGCAGATCCAAAAGATGTCTGGAAAATCTTTGCTTCCAACTACCATCTCTTCAGGGGCACACCATCACGACTCTGGTTGGACCATGTATTTGCCGATGTTTTTAAGATCTCGAAGCTGCTGACAACAGACACTGCAGATGAATACTACGACACCATCGACTCGCTTCTACAAACACAACCGTTCCTGCCTAGGGGGCTGTTTGAAAGATTTAACATCGAAGTGCTGGCAACGACAGAATCGCCCCTGGACGACCTTAATCACCATGAGGTGATTCTTAACAGCGACTGGCAAGGGCGTGTCATCACCACCTTCAGACCAGACCCAGTATTAGATCCTGAGTTTGAAGGATTTCAGGAAAATCTGTCGATACTGGGCGAACTCACCGGAAAAGATACAAGATCCTATTCGCAATACCTGGCCGCACTTCGAGATCGCCGCGCATTCTTTAGCGCACACGGGGCTACGGCAACTGATCATGGTCACCCAACCGCCCGCACTGCGAATCTTTCGCCATCAGAATCAGAAGCACTCTTCAATAAGGTTTCCAAGGGCAACTTCTCTAGTGACGAGGCTGAACTGTTTCGCGCGCAGATGCTGACAGAAATGGCCGCCATGAGCCTGGATGACGGGCTAGTGATGCAAATCCATCCTGGCTCACACCGCAATCACAACGCTTATCTGTTCGACAGGTTTGGCCGTGATATGGGTGCTGATATTCCGATGCAGACCGAATATGTCGACGCTCTAAAACCTCTACTGGACCGGTTCGGCACAGAACCCGGCCTGTCAGTTATTCTGTTCACCCTGGACGAAACAACCTACAGTCGTGAACTGGCCCCCCTGGCTGGCCATTACCCGTGCCTCAAACTCGGCCCTGCCTGGTGGTTTTATGATAGCCCCGAGGGGATGCGGCGAATTCGCGAACAGACCATCGAGACAGCCGGGTTCTACAACACCGTGGGCTTCAATGATGATACGCGTGCATTTCTTTCCATTCCTGCACGACATGATATGTCGAGACGAATCGACTGCGGTTTTCTCGCAAAACTCGTGGTCGAACATCGAATGATGGAACAAGAGGCTTTAGAGGTGGCTGAATTGCTGGCCTACAGCCTCGCCAAGCAGGCCTATAAACTCTAGTGCCCGTTCGACTTTCTGATCACAGCCTTAAGGATTTCGATCTCGCCCGAAAACCTGCCTACGACCGGCGCGATATTACGCCTGGTATTCTCCACATAGGCATTGGCGGGTTTCACCGTGCTCACCAGGCTGTCTACACCGAAGACGTTCTGGCTGGCGGCGATCATCGCTGGGGAATTATCGGCGCCAGCGTGCGCAGCACAACGATGCGAAACCGACTCATTGCACAGAACTTCCTATACACCGTCTGCACCAAGGGCGCGGACAGCAATGAGTACCAGGTGATCGGCGCCGTTAAAGACGTTCTCACAATTTCTCAACATCAGCATCAACTGCTTGACCTCATTGCATCGCCCCAGATCAAAGTCATCACGCTGACGATTACCGAGAAAGGCTACTGCCTCACCCCATCCCGGGAACTTGACGAACAGCACCCTGATATTCAACACGACCTCAGTAATCCTGGCTCGCCTGTCTCCGCGCCAGGTTTGTTAGCGACCGGACTGAAGCAGAGGATGGAACAAGGCTCCGGTCCTATCAGCATCATCAGTTGTGACAACCTCTCGGGTAACGGCCGGAGTACTCAAAAAGCAGTAACGGCGATTGCCGGCCTTTACGCCGGCGAACACGCCCATTGGATCAGAGACCATGTCAGCTTTCCAAACACGATGGTGGATCGAATCGTTCCCGCGACCAGCGATACAGACACGCTGAGGTTCCTTCAGGAAACAGGCATCGAAGATAATGGACTAGTGATCTGCGAACCATTCAGCCAATGGATTATTGAAAATAGCTTTGCAGCAGAGCGGCCGGAGTGGGAAAGTGCTGGTGCGCAAATCGTTGACGACGTCGCAGCCTACGAACAAATTAAGCTGCGTTTGTTAAACACGACCCATTCTGCGCTCGCCTATTTAGGCCTTCTCGCCGGGTATGAGTTCATACACCAAGCGATGGCAGATCCTGTTTTGTCTGGATTTTCTACCTACCTTCTGGATAAGGAGATCAGCCCTCTCTTGCAGTCCCCCGGTGGGTTTGATCTCGAACACTACAAGCGAAGTATTCTCGAAAGATTCGCGAACCCTGCGATCCACTATCGAACCGCGCAGGTTGCAAACGATGGTTCGCATAAACTACAACAACGCATCTATCCCACCATCGCTGAACATTCGAGGAGAAATACTGATTCCCCGGGGCTGGTTCTCGTGGTGGCTGCGTGGTTACATTGTTTGAGCACGGCAAAATACGCCAGCCAGTTTAGCGACCCAGCCGCGGAGATCATCAGAACTTACTCAGGGGACAATCTTGTTGAACGCGTATCTTCGGAAACAACATCGTTTGGCGTTATCTGGGAAGATGCAAAGTTCAGAACCCAGATTAAAGATGCTGCCGCAGAGCTGAAGCAGAGTAGCGTTCAAACGCTGTTACAGCGCATTATGGTTAGCAACTAACAGGACATTAATTACTGGCTCTCTAGCTCAAAAAGTGTTGCGCTGCAGATGCAGTCGCCGCTTCGAGGTGTTCCCGCATCGCCTTTCTAGCTTCATCAGGATTTCTGTTTTTCAGCGCATTAAAGATCGCGGTGTGCTCATCCAGGACAGGATAAACGCCCTCTTTTATGATCAAGCGATGAAAGCCGCGACTCAATTCACTTTGATCTCGCAGTACCCACAACCACGAAACGGTTCTGGCGATTGCAGTATTTTCCGCGGCCTCTGCAATTAAATTGTGGAACTGGCTATCAAACGCTTCCACCTCCGAAGTGCCGCTGGTTCGACCCATTTCATTATAAATTTTCCGAAGCTGTTCCAGTTGATCATCGCTAATACGCTCGGCGGCCAGTGCGCAGGTCTCGGGCTCAATCAGCAATCGCATCTCCAGAATTTCAAAAGGGCCGATCCCCTCATCAGCAACCACGGCAGGCTGTCGACTTTGATCTGCAACATAAATACCAGACCCGGTTCTGACCTCAATCACCCCGGAGACTTCGAGCGCGATCATCGCCTCACGGATGGACGGACGACTGACCTGCAGCATCTCAGCAAGGTCACGCTCCGACGGCAGCTTGTCACCTGCGCTGACCTCACCGCTCGATACGAGACCTGCAATACGTCTCGCTACTCGGACGTAAAGTCGTTCCTGGGTTTCTATTGGTTCAAGTTTAACCACGTCTATCCTTATCTGCCCTTATCTGCCCGTATCTGCCCTTATCTGCCCTTATCTGCCCTTATCTGTTATCGAGCGTCTGCCATCGCCTGAGCTCGAAGACTGATCTCAGCTGCTTTAAATATATGATTCTGGCCCATACTGTTTTCTGTACGGTTCAGCACGTCAAGAATCATCTGCCCGAAGGTCGTTCCTGGGTTTCTATTGGTTCAAGTTTAACCACGTCTATCCTTCTCTATCATCGAG
>JABJED010000026.1 GCA_018665025.1 Gammaproteobacteria bacterium | reverse complement strand
TCTTCTGAAAAAGGGCTTTTCCACGGTCAATCGCAACTATTCATGGAAAACAGGAGAGATTGACCTGATCATGGAAAAAAAGGACCTGCTGGTGTTTGTCGAAGTCAGGCTCCGACAAAATTCCGATTATGGTTCTGGCGCAGACTCAGTCACTTACTCCAAGCAAACCAAAATCATTAATACAGCTAAGCGCTATCTTCAGACTTCCGGCCACAAATGGAAGAGCTATCGATTCGATGTTGTATCAATAGGAAAACAGATCGATTGGATACCCGGTGCATTTACACTAGACTGAATTAGCGTTTTATAAAGTTAAACATTATGCATTTTTCCGTTCTTATCCTGGCACTATTCCTGACAACAAGCTGCACGGTGAATTCGGTCGGTGAAGCTTTCGATGATTCAAGAAACGAATCACTCGCTAAAAAACGCGTCAGGGATGCTAATCCTGGATTAGCAGATGCCAATATTAATGTCACCAGTTTCGACGGTATTGTTCTGCTAACTGGACAAGTTTCATCTGCAGACCTGATTCCCATGGCCTCTGCGCAGGTTGAGCCATTGCGGAACGTACGCAAGGTTCATAATGAACTCACTGTAGCCGGGAAAACGACTCTCCTGTCCCGAACCAACGACAGCTGGCTGACAACGAAAGTGAAATCCGCATTGTCAGCGGCAGAGTCCACCGACGCGACCCGAATAAAAGTTGTCACCGAGAACGGCGTGGTTTACCTGATGGGTTTACTCACCCGCGCAGAAGCTGATGCAGCTGTGGATATCGCCAGAGACATTCAGGGTGTACAAAAAATCGTAAAGGTTTTTGAGTATATAAACTGATTCACGCTACAACGTTGAAAAGCCGAAGATTACGTTACTTAACGACCTTTAAAGACGGAGGGCCTTTCTTCGGCTTCTTGCCGGGCGCTCCTGCAGATGATCCCTCGGATGATGAGCCTTCTAACGGGAAATCTCCTGGTGTGGGGCCGTCCGGGGTTGGTTCAGGCTCTTCATCACGCGGGAACCACATACCTTCGCCATTCTCTTTGGTAATGATACCCATCACAGCACCAATGGGTGCATAGACTTCATGCGCGATGCCGGCAAAGCGCCCGCTGAACATTATGTATTCACCTGAGATACTCAGGTTCCTGATGGCCTGTGGACCAATATTCAAAACGATCTGGCCATCCTTGACGTGAGCGAGCGGCACCGACACATCATCCATCGTCGCGTCAACGACCATATATGGTGTGCAGTTATTGTCGAGGATCCATTCATTGATCGCTCGAATCAGGTATGGGACAGATGAATTCATAGACGATCAATCAAACCGGATGATCTGCAACTAATCCCGCATATCGAGCTCAGCTTCACTGAGTGAAGCCTGGAATGCATCCCGCTCAAATATCCTATCCATATAATCCTGAATGGCTTTGCCATGTTTGGGAGGCAAATCAATTCCCAGGGCAGGTAATCGCCACAAAATTGGAGCGACACAACAGTCCACCAGAGTGAATTCTTCGCTCATAAAGAATGGCTTGTCAGCAAACACAGGCGCAATCGCAACCAGGCTTTCACGAAGCTCTTTCCGCGCACGGTCAATCACCGTATCTTTTGATCTGCCTGCGATTATCGTGTCGACATAGCCACACCAGTCTCTCTGGATTCTGTAAATAAACAAACGGCTCTGCGCTCGTGCTACCGGGTAGACAGGCAGCAGGGGTGGGTGTGGGAATCGTTCGTCCAGATATTCCATGATGACCTGTGATTCGTAGAGCACAAGATCCCGATCTACCAGTGTTGGCAGGGAGTTGTATGGATTCAGACCGGCCAGGTCCTCTGGCATGCTGCCTGGCTCAACCTCGATGATCTCAACTGCGACGCCTTTTTCGGCCAAAACAAGACGAACTCTCTGGCTGTAATGATCATTGCCGTCAGAATAAAAAATCATTGATGAATGCTTGGCTACTACGCCCATTCTTCACCCCTTACTAGGTTAGATGTTAGGTGGGTGCCATACCAATCGGTACGACACTGGAGTTTAATGCTGTTCTTTCGTGTACTCTCGGCCCAGCAGCCAGGTGAAAACAAAGAAGAACGCCAGGAACAGAAGAACGTAGATTCCGATTCGTTCTCGTTCCAGGCGGCTGGGATCTGCCGTGTAATGTAGGAAGTTAGCCAGATCATAAATCAACTGGTCATACTCCTCGGGTGTCAGGGACCCGGTGCCTTCCACCAGTTCCAGAGGACTGAATCCTCTCTGAATCAAATCGTCACCGCACTGTTCTGCCATGATCAGGTCGCCGGTCAACGGGTCTCTCATCTCGCCGCCATTGTCAGCAAGTCGCGGGATTTGTTTACACACTTTTCGTTGTAAACCTTGCAACTCTACCAGGGGATGCGGCATAGCGACGTTCTCGTACAACAGGTTGTTAACACCCATTGGCCTTGTCTTGTCCTCGTAGAAGACACGCATATAAGTGTAAAGATACTCAGGGCCACCTTTTAGCATTGTATACATTGTTAGATCCGGAGGAACTGAACCAAACCACTGCTTTGCGTTGTCGACGGACATGGCGTTACCCATCAGCGACCCGATTTGAGCAGATGACTCAAAAACCATATGCTCCATCATCAGGTCTGCAGGAATACCCAAATCATCTGCAGTTCGCTGGTACCGCTGGTACTTAAGTGAGTGACAACCCATGCAGTAGTTCAGGTAGGTCTTCGCTCCACGCTGAAGCGATGCCTGGTCTTCCAGGTTAGGCTTCATATCATCAAGGGGAATGAGCGTTTCTCCACCTGAGGCAGCCGCGAACCCCGGAAGAAAGATCAGGGCTGCCAACAACATCTGCTTCATATTCATGGCATCGTCACCCTTTCCGGGACCGGCTTCGTCTTCTCAACGCTGGTATACCAGGGCATCAACAAAAAGTAGCCAAAGTAAATCGCGGTACAAAGCTGTGCCACTAAAGTCCTCACCGGCGTCGGATGTTGAACACCCAGATAGCCGAGGATAAAGAACGAGATAATAAACAGTGCGAGGAAGATTTTACTGCCCCACCCTTTATACCGGATCGATTTTACCGGCGACTTATCCAGCCAGGGCAATACGATCGGCAACGCAATTGCACCCGCCATCACAACCAGCCCCCAAAACTTCGCATCAAGCCCGAACAATGGGAAAGTCGCGGCACGAAGCATTGAATAGAAAGGCGTGTAATACCATACGGGCGCGATAAGATCAGGCGTCTTCAGCGGGTTTGCAGGCTCGTAGTTGGGATGCTCGATCAGGTAACCACCGCCATCAGGGTAGTAGAACATCACGATGCAGAATAAAAACAGGAACCCGACTATCGCAGGTAAATCATGCCCAATGGTGTAATTCGGATGGAATGGAATGCTATCAAGTGGTTTGCCATTCTCGTCGAGATTTTTCTTGATATCGACGCCGTCCGGATTGTTTGAGCCCACTTCGTGCAGCGCAAGAATGTGCAGGAACACGAGCACAATCAGTACCAGTGGAATTAACACCACGTGAAGCGCAAAGAACCTGTTCAGGGTGATACCTGAAATATTGAAATCTCCACGCACCCAGGTCGCCAGCGCTTCACCTACGAAGGGAATGGCACCGGCCAAAGATACGATGACCTGGCCTGCCCAGAAAGACATGTTTCCCCACGGTAGCAGATAGCCGAAAAAGCCTTCCGCCATCAACGCGATATAAATCAGCATCCCGAGAATCCAGATCAATTCCCGCGGTTTTTGATATGACCCATAGGCAAGGCCCCGAAACATATGCAGATAAACCACGAGGAAGAACGCTGAGGCGCCGGTCGAATGCATATACCTGAGCATCCAGCCGTACTCCACATCCCGCATAATGTATTCAACTGAAGCAAAAGCCCCCTCCGCGCTCGGTACATAACTCATCGTTAACCAGATACCGGTTAGCAACTGGTTCACCAGCACTACCACGGACAATACTCCGAAGAAGTACCAGAAATTGAAGTTCTTTGGCGCATAATATTTGGACAGATGCTTTTCATAGGTTTCCGTTACTGGAAGCCTGGCATCCACCCAACCCATCATGTTCTTAAACGACTGTTGTAAACCTGACATCAAGCAGTCCCCTCGTCTTCTCCGATGACAATCACGGAGTCACTTTCATAAAAGTGAGGTGGTACTTCAAGGTTAGAAGGAGCGGGCACGCCTGCATAGACTCGACCGGCAAGGTCAAACTTAGAGCCGTGGCAGGGACAGAAGAAACCGCCTATCCATTCCTCATCGAATACTTCCGGCTGAATAGCCGGACGGAATTTAGGTGAACATGACAGGTGGGTACAGAGCCCAACAAGTACCAGTACATCTGGTTTAATTGAGCGGGTACCGTTCTGGGCGTAACCAGGTTGTTGCTCGCGCAGCGACTCTGGATCAGCCAGCCTGTCATTCATGGAATTTAACTGCTCAAGCATTGCATCTGATCGCTTGACCACGAATATAGGTTTGTCCCTCCAGGCAGGGATTGGCCCCAATATTTCGCCTGCGGACAACTTGCTAATATCGATTTTAACTGGTGCGCCTGCTGCCAGCGCCCTGGCGCTTGGGTTCCAGGAACCAACGAATGGTACGGCTAACCCTACTACTCCAGCAGACCCAACTGCCGTGGTCGCCCCAATCAGGAAATTGCGACGTCCTGTATTGACGCTATCTTCATTCAAAATGAACTCTCCTTACCGTTACAACGTCCACCCCTTATCCCATACCCGTCTGGATCAACCGCAGGATCAGGGAGGCTAAGCCCCCAAAATTGGCCGAGCGGATTCTACCACACATGCATAGAAATATGTGGCCAAGCCAGCGTTTTATCTGGAGTTTTCCCATTCGGTTGGAACGGGGGGCTTTAGCGAGTAAAAAATTACCGCTTGGAAAACTGGGGCTTCTTACGTGCTTTACGCAGACCGACTTTCTTACGTTCGACGGTTCTTGCATCTCGCGTGACGAAACCCGCATTTCGCAGGGACGGGCGAAGCGTCTCATCGTACGCAATGAGTGCACGAGTGATACCATGCCGGATCGCACCAGCCTGACCGAATCCACCGCCACCGCGAACAGTCACGTTGAAATCAAATTTACCTGTAACATCAGCCACTTCCAGAGGTTGCCTCACGATCATACGGGCAGTTTCCCTACCAAAGTATTCATCAAGGCTACGGTCATTTACCCGGATGCTCCCATCGCCAGCAGCCATAAAGACTCGTGCCTTGGATGATTTTCTTCTTCCGGTTCCGTAATACTGGGTCATTCGCTGCTACCTAAATACTGGTTTTAGTTAAATTTCTAATAGGGTGGGTTGCTGTGCACTATGGGGGTGATCATTACCGGCATAAACTTTCAGCTTGGAGAGCATTGCGCGGCTCAGCTTGTTCTTTGGCATCATGCCTTTGACAGCTTTCTCAATGATCATTTCCGGAGACTTCACTTGCAGCTTGTCGAAAGAAATCGACTTAATGCCGCCAGGGTATCCCGAGTGGTGATGATACAGCTTATCTGTTGTCTTGTTGCCAGTAACTACAATCTTTTCCGCATTAACGACGACGACATAATCACCGGTATCAACGTGCGGTGTGAATTCAGGCTTATGCTTGCCCCTGAGACGGTTCGCGATCCCTGTACAAAGACGCCCAAGGGTCTTGCCTGTGGCGTCCACGACATACCATTTTCGCGTTACTGTTTCTTTTTTGGCGCTAACTGTCTTCATGCTTAATCACTGACCGTCTTCTAATGTTCAAACCCCTCTTTGTGAGCACACAGAGCAGGATTCAGGGAGCGCGCATATTAACTAAGCCACATCTCAGTTGCAAGGAGAATCAGGAAACCAATCAAACTACGGTAATTCCTTGATTTTAAAACCTTATTTATGCCCTGAATACAGGATATCGACTGGAATTTTGTACGACACATGACGCTCCTGCCTTACCGGAAGGCCTTCACCACGGCAGCAGGCCCAATCAGATAAGATCCCGGCCTGTTTCAGCATAGTTGGCAGCATACTTGGCAGCATACTTGGCAGCATAGTTTTCAACCCATGGCTTAAGGCTTGTGCTGCTTCGCCAGATACTCCTTGGACTGCATCTCCTGCAGGCGGCTCTCGGTCCTCTGGAACTCAAATGCCAGCCTCCGCCCCTGGTAAAGATCCAGGATGGGGGATTCAGCCGAGATAATCAGTTTAACACTCCTGTCATAAAACTCATCGACAAGACTGATAAACCGCCTGGCCTGATCCTCCTTCTCCTCACCGAACCTTGGGACATTGCCAACCAGCACGGTCTGGAACAGCCTGGCCAATTCAATATAGTCATTCTGACTTCTTGGACCGTCACATAGCGCTGTAAACTCAAACCACGCAACACCCTCACCGCAGCGGCGCGTGTCGATGTCACGCCCTTCTATGGGTAGCACCACTGCTACTTTTCCCTCATCCGGGGAAATACTGCGAAATGCTGCCTGCAGGCCAATTTCCGCAGCATCATCAAGTGGATAATGGTAAATCTCCGCGGATTCCAATGCTCGAAGTCGGTAATCCAAACCTCCGTCCAGATGGTGAACCAGGGTATGAGCATTGAGCAATTCAATTGCCGGTAGAAATTTCCGCCGCTGTAATCCGTTTTTGTAAAGGTGATCAGGGTCTACATTTGAGGTAGCGACCAGCGTCACACCCAGTCTGAACATCTCATCAAGCAAACCCGCGAGCAGCATTGCATCAGTAATATCACTCACAAAAAATTCGTCGAAGCAGATAATTCTTGCCTGCCCCGCAAAACTGGCGGCAACCTTTTTAAGCGGGTCCCGCTCACCCTGGAAGTCACTGAGTTTCCTGTGAACCTCACGCATAAACCGGTGGAAGTGCAAACGCTTCTTTTCCTTCATGGACAACTCTTCGTAAAAGAGGTCCATCAAGAATGTTTTACCTCTCCCTACCCCCCCCCAGAAGTACAAGCCCCTGATCAAGGGAGGGTTGTCTTTTTTCCCTACAAGACGGGAGAGAAAGCCAGACGGCTTTTGGTCCGCAGAGGCACCAATTTCATCAAAGAGTCTCTGCAGCAGTCGCAGCGCGACCTTCTGGGATTCATCCGGCTGATATTCGCCTCGACTTACTCCGTCCAGGTACCGTTGCAAAGGGCCTGACATGAGATGCCCGTTAGCCCTTTACTCGAGCCAAAGCGGACTCGGCATGAGCATAAAGACCTTCCTCACTGGCAAGAATCGCAGCAGCACGGCTAAGCTTTACTGCTCCCTCACGGGAACATTGAATGATCGACGTACGAGTCTGGA
>JABJED010000185.1 GCA_018665025.1 Gammaproteobacteria bacterium | reverse complement strand
CGTTTCCCATGGGTTTACCCATCGTCACGATGTCAGGTTGGAAGCCAGTTTTCTCATAACCCCACCATTCACCCGATCGACAGTATCCCGCTTGAACTTCGTCAGCGATCATTAGTCCTCCTGCTGCATGGACCAGGTCGGTGGCCAACGCCATAAATCGCCCAGGAATGTCAGGTAAGCCTTCGTTCGCCATAATCGAACACATAAACATTCCTGCAAAAGGGATTTCCTGCTGTTTAAAATCGTCGATGGCAGCTTTTACTTCATCGAGATAAAGCTGACAGAGAGATTCGTCGTCCAGGCCGGAAATCAAGGGTCGAAGCTTTTGTGGGTAGGGTATTGCGCGAAAGTTTGAGTCAGTTGAAGTGTTTGCCCGACTAGCGAGAGTCATCTTGATGACTTCGGTGCTGTTGCCGTGATAGGTCGCATCGCTGCAAATAATCCCACGTCCACCGGTCGCCGCTCTGGCCATGATTAATGCCACCTCGCTCGCCTCGGTACCGGAACAAGCGAACACAGCTGATTCGATTCCATCGTGGTGCAGCGCCAGAAGTCGCTCTGCATATTCAAGAATGCCTTCGTGAAGATATCGGCTATGCACATTCAATGTCGACATTTGCTTCGACATTGCCTCAACCACTCCCGGGTTCGCATGACCAACGCAGGGCACATTGTTATACATGTCGATGTACTCTTTGCCTGTCTGGTCGTACAACAGGACGCCTTTACCTCGAACGATTTGAACCGGCTGTTCGTAAAACAGCGTTGCCGCACCCAAAAGGCGCTGGCGTTTTTCGATGACAGATTCCATTGCTTGCCTTCCTTTTTGTAAGTTGAAGCGAATGCGAGTCAGTCTAAAGTATGAGGAAATTAAGCTAACCTGACCATTTTCGTCGTCACTCTTGTCATTTAACGTGTGCCTTCGAGTTGCCCTTCGATATGTTCGGCAAATCCATCGCCTTAACTAGCAGCACCCGGCCTGGCTTTTTGCTGTGTCTTGAGTTGTTCGACCTTCAGCCCACATCACGCCGTATATTCACATCGTACTTAAACACACTACAAAAAAACTTGTAATATCTGGGCGCCAGAAGATTAATGACTGTTAGTCAGTTATATATAAATTGGAGAAAACAGATGAATGCCTTTCAAAAAAATACCACAAATGCGGATATGGCCGATCATGCTTATGTCAGCACGCTGTATAAGACCGCTATGGCCGATGGGAGCTTTGTGCCACTGTTGACTCGGCTGGAACATGTGATTGCACACAACGTATCCACTGAAAGTTTGATCGAGTCGAAGGGCGCTTTTATCGAACGGGTTGACCATATTGCTGAGCAAACAGCATCTATACTCCATATGACTAATGCGCAGGCATCTGAGTTGGTTAAAACCATGGGAGATCTGCTGGTAGGTGTGACCAGTACCGACCAGGGCCCGTCACTAAAAGGCGAAATTATTCCGCAGGATGTTCAGGAACTCTTTGACTCATTCTCATCGGAAACGCTGTTTACTAAAAACGCGTGCCGAATTATTACCGGTATTCGCGCAGAAATGAGTTAACCCCTGAGACTTACTGGCAGCCACTCATTCAGATAGTTTAAGGAGTACACGATAACAATAAATCGGCAGTGGCTATTGGCAGCAACGCCCTCGGGTATCATTGGACCGGACTTCCGCTACCGATCCAAAGCAGATTAGTCAGTCGTTAGAGATTTAGTTTCAAACATATGCTGGTTTATAGGCACTCCCATGGCAGTCGAGTATGCCCAGATACCAATCGCTGTTCCAAAAATTAGTTTCAGTGGAGCGATAATCAAGATCGGGATAGCCAACACTAGTCTTCCCAGGTCACCTAAGAGCAGAATGACGAGGGTCTTTAGCCAAAGGAGCCAAGGAATGACCTGTGTGAGAAAGGCATTCCCATCGAGTTCAAAAAACGAGTAGCGACCAGAAAATATCATCCAGCTGGCAAACACAATAACCAGCAACTGAATGACGTTACCAATGTTAGTGATCCAGAAAACGGTCAACAGGAACGTACGCATTTCGGCCTCCTTTCACCAATTATAGACTAATCCGCAGCGAAACTAACTGACCATATCTGTTTATGGCCGAGCTGGGCGGCAAACAAAGAATTGAAGACTGAGCCTGCAAATATTCAAATTATTTTGATGAAAGAAGCCCAGGATTAAAAGTTGTTTGTTAGCGGGGCAGATACTACAACGATAGGCCGTCACCTATAGGTATCTTTTAGCGGTGCGATGTCTGCGAAAAAACCCGAGTAATCGATCAGCATGAGCTTGAATATTCGACCCCGCCAACCGCAAGGCCAAAGTACTGTGCTATTTCTTTACCAGGGTTTCCCTGCGGCCCCGAATTTGAGTAGGCTGTCGTGGACGGGTCGACCGACAAACTGAGGAGCACTTCTTGAAAATACACCTTTTATTGGTCTGCGTTCTGCTGTTGCTTCCGCTGAAATCACTAAGCACTCAAGAAT
>JABJED010000184.1 GCA_018665025.1 Gammaproteobacteria bacterium | reverse complement strand
ATCCACCTTGAGTTATCAACAATCACCTTCGCACCAGTTTTGGTGTATTCCTCGACGACCGGGACGACCGATTTCGGGAAAATTTCGTAGAAATCCCACTGCATGCCGTCATCCTTGGCTTGTGGTTCGGCCGTGGGTTTCCCATCATCGGTCGCCAGGATGGCTCCAGAGGGTTTCAGGTAGCAGAGGGCAATCAGGAAAGTGATGAAGGCGCCGGCCAGGAACCCTGTAACAAATGTTGCCAAAGAGAAGGTTCTCGCCCGCGCCGCGCTCGGTGGTGAGTCGCGGGTCGGTTTCTTTGGGGGACGTTTTTTCGCGAAGTCCTGAGTCATTAAAATTCGAGTAGAGAATATGCAGGGAGATTGTATGGAAACCGCTAAAAAGTATCCAGAACGATTTCTTGATTGGAAGGGTTTATCCGCTTCCGATGCCCGCTAAAACATGTCTGTTGGATCTACGTCCACCGACCAGCGTACCTTTTTTGAGTCGGGCAAGGATTCCGTGGTCTGAATGATGTGGCGTACCTCCCGGTGCAGATCTGACCGGTTTGCCGAGATTACTATCAGCAGCTGGCGATACCGGCCTGCTTTCTTCTCCATGAGAGCGGGTATTGGTCCCAACAGGTTCACGGTGTTGCGCACCTGTACCTTCGCGATGATGGATTCAAGAAACAATCTGGCGGTAGTCGATGAGTTGGCCTCAGCCCTGATGATGGCATGGAACGTAAAAGGGGGTAAGCCAGCTTCCTTTCGTTCCTGGAGCAGACCAGTCGCGAATTCGAAATAACCATCCTGCACGAGTGTTTCCATCAGGGGATGTGTGGCAAAAGCCGTCTGGATAGTGACGGTGCCGGGTTTATCTGCCCGCCCGGAACGCCCGCCCACCTGCAGAATAATCTGGCCCAGTTTTTCCGTTGCCCTGAAATCCGCTGAGTAGAACCCAGAGTCGATGTCCAACATGGCCACCAGTGTTACGTTGGGGAAATGGTGTCCTTTTGCGAGGATTTGGGTGCCTACCAGGATGGCTGATTCGCCAGTGTTGATCTCTGAAATGAACGATTCCATCGATCCTTTGCGTCTGGTGGAATCCCTATCGATGCGCAGGACCGGGAATTCGGGGAACATTGCGGTCAGTGTCTGTTCGATTCGCTGGGTGCCCAGGCCAAGTGGTGAGAGCTGGCTGCTACGGCAGGATTGGCAACGGGTGATGTTGTGGCTAATGGTGCCACAATGATGACAAACCAGCGTATTGGTATTCAGATGGTACGTCAGTTTTGCGTCGCACCGGCTGCAGTGTGCGATCCAGCTGCAATCGTTGCAGATCATGACCGGTGCGAAGCCTCGCCGGTTAATGAAGATCAGGACCTGCTCTTTGTTTGCGAGTCGCTCACCAATCCGGTGGCGCAATGCCCGGGTAAGCCCGTCTTTCTGCTCCAGGTGGCGAGTATCCAGGAGCTCGTAGCGTTCTGGTTCGATGCCGGGTGGGCGCGTCGCAAGTTCCAGTAGGTGATACTTACCGCTGTCCGCATTGTGCAGGCTCTCTAGCGAGGGCGTCGCTGAACCCAGAATGACAGGTAAACCTTCGAATCCGGCGCGCAGAACCGCGAGGTCGCGTGCTGAATATCGAAACCCATCCTGTTGCTTGTATGAAGCGTCATGTTCCTCGTCAACAATGATAGCCCCGGGAAACTTCAGTGGCGTGTAAATCGCAGATCGGGTACCCAGGATGATCCCTGCTGACCCCTCCCTGGCCTGGAGCCAGCCGAGAGCTCTTTGTTTGTCTGTGAGCGAAGAGTGGAGAATCGTGATGGGGACATCGAACCTGTCCTGAAACCTTGAAATAGTCTGGGGCGTCAGGCCTATTTCTGGTACCAGGATCAGCACCTGTTTGCCTGCCTTTAATAGCGGTTCTATGACTCTCAGATAAACTTCTGTTTTTCCGCTGCCCGTCACGCCGTATAGAAGGAAGGGTTTGCCGTCGGTGCGGTTTTGAACTGCGTCTATTGCCGTTGCCTGTTCCTCTGTGACCGTGATTCCCGAGTGGTTAACCGACCCAGAAGAGAAGGGCTCAAGGGGTGCCGGAACTTCCGCGTGCCATTTTGCCCAGTCTTTTTTTTCAATCGAGCGGATTGTTTGACTTGAGATATCCATGGCGCTTAGTTCTTCTCTTGTACGCCCGGATTGTTGCAATGCGCCCAGCAGTTTCCGCTGCGCGTGTGCTCGGCCCAGGGATTGTTGGTCAATCAGACTTCCTGAGGGTGTCAGGATCAAAATTTGGCTGGGCTCCTGCGGGTCTGCGCCTTTTCGAAGGAGGGAGGGAAGTGCAGCCGCGAAGACTTCTCCGATTGGGTGGTGATAATAGTCAGATGCCCAGCGGCATAACCTGAGAATTGGTTCAGTTAGGTTTCCTCCGGCGCCTAACACCTCAAGGACAGGTCTCACCTTTGCAATATCGATATCTGGCCGGCTGTTCACCTCAGTGACAACACCAATCAACTTCCTGGATCCAAAAGGTACTCGTACACGCGAACCAATAGTGACCCGCTCATTTGCGGGCAGGCTATAATGGAACAGGTTGCGTAATGGCGTGGGGATGGCAACTGCAACAAAAATTGTTGAATCTGGCATTGTTGACGCGCAGGAGTAAAACATCATTATGCCACTTGTGGGCATGCTGTAGCCCATAGAAAAAACGGTTTACCCAATCCTTGTCATTCGATAGAGTTCTGGTATGATTCGCCACCTTTAATTAGCAGGGCTGCTCGAGATGAAAGCCGAAATCCATCCAAAATACGAAGAAATCACTGCAACCTGTAGCTGCGGCAATGTGATTAAAACCCGGTCGACTACCTGTGAAGATATTCACCTGGAAGTCTGCTCAAATTGTCACCCGTTCTACACAGGTAAGCAGAAAGTTATTGACTCAGCTGGCCGAATTGATCGCTTTAACAAGCGTTTCAGCAGAGGGAAATAGTTGCTGTTTGTTTAAAAAAGGCGCCGTAGGCGCCTTTTTTTATGGATTGAATTTGTCGTGGGGCTCGCGAGCAGTGGTCCAGATAATAGAGCGGATGGGCAGTGCCCGCGCTGCAGGCGCTTCGCTCGAACCAGGTTAAGAGTAGACCCACCATTCCTTTCGACGTGAATCAATGCCTCCTGGAGATGATTCCGTTTAGGTAACTCGCGAGCGCCTGCTGCGCGGGCACGATCTGCGAGATTCTGACATATGGGTTACTGCTCGCTAGAAATCACGAGACAGGCACCAAAAACATAAAGAGCTGCGAAGCGCCTGCTGCGCGGGCACCCTCTGCGAGATTCTGACATCTGGACTACTGCCCGCTGGAAATCGCGAGACAGGCACGATTAAAAAAATCAGAAAATATCCTGCGTGATACTGGAATCCTCTGAATGATTCCTGATCTCCAGTGCCGACGGCACCCTCTCTTCCCTGAAGATCTCGAAGATGCCCTTGGGGTCGGCGGGGTACGTCCTGAGGCCCGTCGCAGGATCAATCTTCACGGAGACCATGCCATCGGGCCTGGCGAGTTGCGAAGACTCAGATTCGGGGGGCAGTGCTTTCCGCATGAACTCAATCCATGTTTCGATGGGGATTGTTGATCCCCATTCCCGGTTACCCACAGGACTGTTGTCACTGAATCCGGCCCATGATGTCGCGACCAGGTCGGGGGTAAATCCTGAAAACCAGATGTCTGCGTCGTTGGTTGTACCGGTTTTCCCGTGGAGATCTGCTCGCTTCAGGGCGCGCATTGCTTTTGTGCCTGTGCCCCGCCTGATGGCATCTGAGAGCATGGTGTTCATGATATGAGCGACCCGCGGTTCGATAATTCTTTTGGCCTGGTTCAGGCCATTGCAGTTTTCCGTGCAGGCGACTTCAGGATTGGCCTGGAAGAGGGAGTCTCTGTTGATAGAGTCCAGTTCGCGAATCAGGTAGGGCGTCACCTTAAAGCCACCATTGGCGAACGCTGCATATCCCGTCACGACCTCCAGAGGGGTCAGGGCAATCGTCCCCCCGCCAAAAGCAAGCTGGAGGTCTCGAGGGAAGTTTGATGTGTCGAATCCAAACCGGGAAAC
The DNA here is from genome assembly GCA_018665025.1 of Gammaproteobacteria bacterium. GTDB lineage: Bacteria > Pseudomonadota > Gammaproteobacteria > Pseudomonadales > Azotimanducaceae > UBA9659. Next base: position 15,975 of record JABJED010000184.1, on the reverse strand, counting down.
ATAATTGATGGCATTTTGGGGGCCATAGTCCAGGATCACCCGAATGGAGACGAGGTTGATGGACCGATACAGTGCTTCGCGCAACCGGATGTTGCCATGAAAGACATCGCCGGAGTTTTTTGGTCGATAAGTCTTTTCCAGTTCTTCCCCGGGTAAGACCAGGGGGGCATCGTTATAAATAGAGGCGGCGGTGAGCCCGTTTTCTATGGCGCCCGTATAGTAGAAGGGTTTGAAATTGGACCCGGGTTGACGTCTGGCCTGGGTCGCGTGATTGAACTGTCTTGCGTTAAAATCAAAACCACCGACGATCGCCTTGATGGCTCCGTCATAAGGATCGAGCGCGACGATGGCACCTTGAATATTTGGGTGTTGTCCAAGCCGGACTGTTCCGTCATCTGAAATTTCATAACGAATGACGTCGCCCGGAGCGACGATTTCGGCAGCAGTTTTGGGGGTAGGCGCCCGTCGATCTGCGTCAATGTAAGGTCTCGCCCACTTGAGTCCATCCCAGTCAATGCTGACCTCTTCGAGGTCCTGGGTCAGAACACTGATTTCCGTTTCGCTAACCCTTGTAACGATACCTGGGTGCTGGCCACCAAAGACCGCCATTACAGACAGCGTCCTGGACCAATTATCGGGATAGCCATACTCAGGCGCGGCAAGGTACTCGTCTGTTCCCTGGATTCTTCGATATTCGGGTCCCCGATATCCGTGTCGCCGGTCGTACTCGAGTAACTTGCTGCTCACTGCATCCTCTGCGGACAGCTGCATTTGGGAGGAGAGGGTCGTATGGGCAATCATTCCCTGGTTGTAAGCATTGCTACCGTATTCCTGAAGTAAGTGCTTACGGACCATTTCTGCGGCGTAAAGTGCAGGAAGTTCTACATTCCGAACGTACACCTGGGCTGTGATAGGCGACTGGAAAGCTTCGTCGTACTGCGCCTGGCTGATTGAGCCCTGTTCCAGCATTCGGAGCAGTACGAGGTTACGGCGGGTAATTGAACGACGTGGACCGTTTATCGGATTTCCTGCTTCGGGAGCCTGCGGAATTCCGGCGAGCATCGCCAATTGCGCGAGATTCAGTTGGTTAACATCTTTCCCATAGTAGGTGTTCGCAGCGGCCTGGATGCCAAAGGCATGTTTCCCGAAAGGAATAATGTTGAGATATAGCGTCAGTATTTGTTCCTTGGAAAGCTCCCTCTCAATCTTGACAGCAAGGAGCATCTCCTTGAATTTCCTAAGAAACCTGATCTCTATGTCTCCAGATATGTTCTTTACCAGCTGCATGGTAATAGTCGAGGCCCCGGTTCTTATCTGGCCCCGGTTGCGAACCAGCTGCCAGGTGGCGTTAACCAATGTCACCACGTCTATGCCACCGTGTTCAAAAAAGCGTTTGTCCTCTGTGTCCAGCAAGGCCTTGATAAACAAGGGCGGAATTTCTTCAAACGTCACGGGCGTCAGTCGTTCGCCGAACTCCTGGATCAGCAATCCATCGTTAGAGTAGATTCGAAGCGGGGCTTTTAGTGCGACCTCACTGAAGCTCCTCGTGTCGGGTATCTGGGGGTTCAGATACAGGAAGGCTGCGGTTAGAACCAGTAAAGCTGCGCTCCCTAGCCCAATCAGAAACCAATAAGTGAGGTTGAATATTTTTTTCATCCGGGACAGCGCGTATCGAGTGGGGCTTAAAGCGGCTCTATTATAGGTGGAAAGGTCAGCCATGAGAAATTGGTAAAAAGCATCATACTATTTGGCCCATTTTCACCCTATACGCCGGTAGCGCGAGGCGTCGCTCGGTGTTCCGGGGACAAAGAAATTGTCGAAAATTGAACGTTTTACGGCATTTTTTTTCGTTTAAATTGTTTGCGCTGAGATTAAACCTGTTATTTAATGTGATTCTGCATAAAGTTGCTGTAAGTGCTCGTAGTTCATAGGAAATTAGGAAAATAAGGAAATAGGAAAATAGCGTGTTCGCTTTTCTAAACAAAGGACCCACCACTATGTTGGGGCTGGATATCAGCTCTACCTCGGTCAAGCTGTTGGAGCTGAGTAAATCGGGCGGTGGATATAAAGTTGAAAGCTATGGTGTAGAGCCCCTGCCTGAAAACGCTGTAGTGGAAAAGAATATCAGCGACGTAGAAGGTGTGGGTGAAGCTATCGAGCGTCTGGTCGAACGCTCCAAGACAAAAGTGAAACTGGCGGCAGTAGCGGTGGCTGGTTCAGCGGTCATTACCAAGACCATCGAAATGACAGCTACCCTCAGCGAAGACGAAATGGAGAATCAGCTTCAGCTGGAAGCCGACCAGTACATTCCCTATCCCCTTGAAGAAGTTGCACTGGATTTTGAAGTTCAGGGCGTTTCCCCTAGAAGTGATGAACAGGTCGAAGTGCTCATCGCTGCATGTCGGCGGGAAAATGTCGAGATGCGCGAAGCGGCTCTCGAGCTTGGCGGCTTGAAGGCGAAGGTCGTAGATATTGAAGCCCATTGCATGCAGCGGGCGTTTGATCTGGTCCGAGGCCAGTTTGCGGATGATGAAGATGACGAAGAAGACAAGATCATTGCCATTGTCGATGTTGGCGCAACGATGACGACACTCTCGGTGCTGACCGGCAGCGAAGCGCCTTATACTCGGGAGCAGTTGTTCGGTGGAAAACAGCTAACGGAAGAAATCCAACGCCGATATTCCCTCTCAGTCGAGGAAGCTGGCCTTGCAAAGAAGCAGGGTGGCTTGCCAGACGATTATGAAACCGAAGTATTACAGCCATTTAAAGAGGCCGTGGTGCAACAAGTCACCCGTTCTCTGCAATTCTTTTATTCATCAAGCGCATACGATGATGTTGATCATATTATTCTTGCTGGTGGCACGTCCTCAATCGACGGTCTGTCCGAAATGGTTGCGGCGAAGCTGGGTACTCCGACGACCATCGCAAACCCGTTTGTCAATATGTCGTTGTCGTCTAGTGTGAACGAGGTCAACCTGCACAATGATGCCCCGGCCATGATGATCGCCTGCGGGTTGGCACTGCGTAGTTTCGACTAGCGCCGGGGATGAGAGCCGAATAATGATTACTGACATAAAAATCAACTTACTTCCCTGGAGGGAAGAGGTAAGAGAGGAAAAGAAAAAGGAGTTCCTCAAAATTACGATTGCGATATTGGTTCTTGCCGGAGCGCTGGTGGGTGGCGTTGACCGTTATTTCAATCGAGCAATTGATCAGCAGACTTCGCGTAACGCTTTTCTGCAGGTAGAGATCCAGATCCTGGAAGGGCGGATTGAAGAAATCAGGTTGCTTCAGCAGAAACGAAATGAGCTGCTTTCCCGAATGAAGGTTATTCAGGAGCTGCAGGGTAACCGACCCATTATTGTCAGAGTTTTTGATGAACTCGCGCGCCAGCTGTCGCCGCGGGTCTTTTTTATATCGCTGAGTGTGCAAGCTCAAAACCTGTCAATTCAAGGTGTCGCTGAGTCTAACAATAGAATTTCAAATCAACTCCGGAACTTCACTGAGTCGGCTTGGTTCGAGAAGCCAAACGTCACAGCGATCAAGGCTGATCCCAAGTTTGGTCCGCAAGCAAGTCAGTTTAGCCTGACGGTTGCGCAAACAACGCCGAAGAAGAACGAGGAGGAATAGCAATGGCTATGGAAGATCTTCTGGAAAGCCTGCAGAGCTTTGATCTTGATCAGCTTAACGACGTCAATAATATCGGCTCCTGGCCGTTCGCGGTCAAAGTCATCATATGGGTAATCTGTTTCGCTGGAGCCCTTGGCCTTGGCTACTTCCTTCATGTGACCAATCTTCAACAGGAGCTAGGTGTTGTTACTGCTTCTGAGGGAGTGCTCAAGGAGGATTACGAAGAGAAATTTTTCCAGGCCGTCCACCTTGAGGCTTATCGGTTGCAACAAAAGGAGATGGAAGAATCGTTTGAAGCGATTTTGAGGCAATTACCATCCGATACGGAAATTCCCGCGCTCCTCGAGGATATTACCCTGGTAGGGCTAAAGAACGGGTTGGTGTTCACCAGTATTGATCTTCAACCGGAATCAAAACACGAATTTTACATTGAGAAACCGATCGCAATTATTGTGTCAGGAAGCTACCACAGTCTTGGGGCTTTTGTGAGTGATGTGGCTGATCTGTCTCGAATCGTGACCCTACATGACTTTACAATCAGGGCCGCTGGCCGGTCGACGGGTTCGGACACACCGGGTAGTCATCTCACCATGTCAATACTGGCGCGGACGTATCGCTACAACGATGAGCGGAGCTAATGGCAGCAAAGTGATGCAGACTATGTCGGGGATAATCAGATTATTTGGATTGATGCTAGCAACGCTGTTGCTGGCAGGATGCTCGGGTGGGGATCAGTTTTCGGATCTAAGAAGCTTTATGAAGGAAGTTGAGAATAAGCCAAGAGGGAGGATTGCTCCACTGCCGGAATTTGAGTCATACACAACGTTTACTTACGGCGCAGCAAATCAACGGAGCCCATTTGAACCTCCTGTCATAGTGGCGCAAAAATCTTCAGAACAGGAAAAGAACATCGGCGTGAAGCCTCCGCAGAATCATGTGAAAGAATATTTGGAACGATTTCAGCTAGCATCGCTGGCGATGGTAGGCACCTTGCAGCAAGACAACTCAACGTTCGCGCTGATTGAAGATTCCCAGGGGGGGGTTCACCGGGTACAGGTCGGTGACTACATGGGAGACAAGTGGGGGCAGATAGAAAGTATTGAAGACGCACGAGTCGATATCACCGAAATTGTGAGTGACGGTGCGGGTGGGTGGCTTAGAAGACCGCGAGTAGTTGAACTCCGGGGTCTTCAGTAATCGGAATTTATGGGTGGCATTGACATGACCAGTGCACAAATGGTGAAAACAATGAGAATAAATTTATCGGCCGTATCCGGGTTATCGAAGCAGTCACAGATCACTCGATCACTACTCGCTATTCTGCTAGTGGTGTTTTCATCCACCGTATTTGGTGTGACGATGGAAAACATCGAGTTCTCGTCGCTGCCCGGTGATAAGACCGAAATAAGAATGACATTTGACGGAATACCCCCATCACCTACCGGCTATACCATCGAGCAACCAGCACGAATTGCGCTGGACTTGAGCGGAGTCGTGAGCGCACTTGCTGCCAAGCATCACGCATTAGGTTCAGGTAATGCCAGAAGCGTTACCGTGGTTGAGTCAGGAGACCGAACGCGTGTAATCGTCTCCATGAGTGAGCTGGTTGCTTATAGTGCCCGGGTACTCGGTAATTCACTGTATGTTCTGGTTGGTGAAGACGATTCAGCGCTTGTCAGCAGCGGCCAGTCGCAGGTTTTAGCTACCCGGGAAGATTCTTACGGAGACGAATTTCCGGTCGTTCAGGAAATTGATTTCAGGCGAGGGGAGGCAGGCGAAGGACGCGTGATCGTGCGTTTGTCTGATGTTGGTGTTGGCGTTGATGTGACCAGTGAAGGTGGAAACATCAAAGTCGAATTTGCCAACACGATTATCCCAGAGAGACTTCAGCGTCGGTTGGACGTGACTGACTTTGCCACGCCGGTGATAACGGTTGATTCGATGCCCAAAAATGGCAATACCGTGATGGTCATTGAGCCGTCAGGAGAATTTGACTACCTGGCTTATCAAGCCGACAACGTTTTCACCCTTGAAGTTAAGCCGATGTCCGCTGCGGACCTTGAATCTTCTAACCATGCATTCCGTTTCAAGGGAGAAAAATTGTCCTTGAATTTTCAGGATATTGAGATTCGTTCAGTTCTTCAGTTGATCGCAGATTTTACGGATTTGAATCTCGTGGCAAGCGATACAGTGTCCGGTCGGATTACGCTTCGATTGAAGAACGTTCCATGGGACCAGGCGCTTGAAATCATTATGAAGACCAAAGGTCTGGACAAAAGGCTCGTCGGTAATGTCCTGATGATCGCGCCGGCAGCCGAGTTGGCGGCCCGTGAACAGATGGAGCTGGAATCCAGGCAACAGATATCAGAGCTGGCACCGTTAAGAACAGAATTTATTGAAGTGAAGTACGCCAGTGCTGCGGAAATCTTCGGCCTGTTCCAGAGCGCCGGAGAAAGTGGCGGGGAAGGTGTTGTTTCAACACGTGGTTCGGTCATTGTTGATGAGAGGACCAACGCAATTATCATTACTGAAACTATTGAACGGATTAATAAGTTCCGTGAAGTGCTGGATAGACTTGATGTACCAGTTCGCCAGGTTCTTATCGAGGCGCGTATTGTTACTGCAACTTCGAGTTTTGGCGAGTCTCTTGGTGTCCGTTGGGGTACATTGGGTTACGGTAGTTACGATGATGGTAATATTAATACCCAGTTTGGAGGCTCGTTGACCACGGTTGGTGAGATTCGTGAATCCCTCACCGCAGGAGGGGGGCTTGCCTATTCACAGGAAGATAACCTGATTGTAGACCTGCCAGCACCTGGTAATGCGTCAAGTTTTGCATTTGGCATTATTGGTGAAGACTATCTTCTTGATATGGAGCTTAGTGCACTGGAAACCGAAGGTCGAGGTGAAGTAATTGCCCGTCCTAAGGTCATCACATCCGACAAGCAGGAGGCGACGATTGAATCGGGTGACCAGATTCCTTACCAGGAAGCGTCCTCCAGTGGCGCGACCGCCACTCAGTTTATTGATGCGGTACTGGGCCTTACGGTGACGCCGAGGATCACACCTGATGACAGGATTATCATGGATTTGGAGGTAAGCCAGGATTCAATTGGTGCCGTGTTTGCTGGTATACCGAGTATTAAGACCAATAGGATTAAGACCCAGGTACTGGTTAACAATGGTGAGACCATTGTGCTTGGCGGTGTTTTCCAGACAGTTGTGTCAGAGAGTGTCGAGAAGACGCCAATCCTGGGTGATCTGCCTTGGTTAGGAAGTCTCTTCAGAAACAAGACTAAGCAGGATGACAAACAGGAACTCCTTATATTCATCACGCCTCGTTTGATTCGTGATTCACTAACGTCGAGATAATTTGTGGGGATGACCTCGTCATCTCTCGTGTAATTTTATGCGTATTCATGTTTCCAGACCCCAGCGACTTTTTCTAGTCGGTCCAATGGGTGTTGGGAAGACCACTATTGGTAAAATGCTCGCTAATGAGTTGGGGTTGCGATTCGTTGATTGTGACCAGGAAATTGAACATCGAGCGGGTGCCAATATTGCCTGGATCTTTGATGTAGAGGGAGAATCAGGTTTTCGGATACGCGAGTCACAGGTGCTTGATGAACTAACCCAGGAAGATAGAGTTCTGGTCGCAACTGGCGGTGGTGCAGTCCTGAAAAATGAAAATCGCAGTTACCTTAAAGAGCGGGGTATTGTTGTTCACCTTGACACAGCGGTCGACCTGCTGGTGAAACGTACTGCCTATGATAAGAAACGTCCGCTGCTCCAGAACGGCAACCCAAGAGCGATCCTGGAAAAAATCAAGAAAGACCGTGATCCTCTGTATAGGGAAGTGTCAGATGTTCGCGTGTTCGTTGGCGACAACAGCAGCAGGAAAGCTGTATCGCAGATATTGGAAAACCTGAAAAAAGACGGATTAACACAAGACTAATGGAAAAGATTCGCGTTGACCTTGGAGAGCATTCCTACGACATCTGTATTGGGTCGGGGCTGCTGCGAGCCGGTAACGTGCTTCGGGAAAAGATCCTGGGTAGGCGTGTATTTGTCGTGTCTAACCAGGTGGTTGCGGACCACTATCTGGATAGTGTCCTGCACCAGCTTGAAGGGATTGACACAGATGTGCACCTGATGCCGGACGGCGAGCAATTCAAAACATTGCAGACACTGGAATCAATCATCGGTGATCTGCTCGCCAAGGGTCACAACCGGTCGACGACCATCGTCGCATTGGGTGGCGGTGTGGTGGGTGATACTGCCGGTTACGCTGCAGCCTCATACCAGCGTGGTGTTCCTTTTGTACAGGTACCAACTACTTTGTTATCGCAGGTGGATTCTTCGGTGGGAGGAAAAACGGCCGTTAATCATGAGCTTGGTAAGAACATGATTGGGGCCTTCTACCAGCCGAAGGGCGTCTATGTCGATACCGATACGTTGCAGACGTTACCCGAACGGGAGCTATCTGCGGGGCTGGCAGAGGTTATCAAGCATGGCGTGCTCGCGGATTCCGATTACTTTGATGCGGTGGAGAAAGACATCGGTCAATTGCGACAAAAAGATGAGTCGGCACTGATCAGGGCCATTAAGGGCAGCTGTAAGATTAAGGCAGCGGTCGTTGCACAAGATGAGCGAGAATCGGGGGAACGGGCGCTTTTAAACTTTGGCCATACCTTTGCCCATGCCATCGAAACCGGAATGGGTTACGGGCAGTGGTTGCATGGTGAGGCGGTAGGCGCCGGAATGGTGATGGCCGCTGACCTTTCAGCCAGGCTTGGCCGGTGTTCTCTTGATGATAGTCAAAGAATAAAAACGTTGGTGGAAAGAGCAGGGTTGCCGATTGCAGGGCCCTCAGAGGTGTCCACGGACGCCATGTTGGCCTTTATGGCGAAGGATAAAAAGGCAACGGATGAAGGTTTGAGGTTCGTATTGATCGAAGGTGGTATCGGAAAGACCGAGATCGTCCAGGATGTGCCGGTGAGTGTACTCAGGGAGACACTCGAGGCTGGGCTACGACTCTGTGAGTAACCCTGTCAGGGTAACTGGGTAGAACCCATCAGCTCTCTGTCGATCTCCCTTGCTGCTTCACGGCCTTCATTAATGGCTCTGACGACAAGATCCTGTCCTCTTCGGCAGTCTGCTGCAGCGTAGACTTTTGGTACAGAAGTTTTGAAATCGTCTTTGGTCGCCCGGAAGTTGCCGCGCTCGTCTATTTCCATTCCAAGAGCTTCGTTGATGTAGTGTTCTGGCTGGAGGAATCCCATTGATAACATGATGAGGTCCGCTTCCCAGGTTTTCTCAGTGCCTGGGATCTCTTTTAGCTGATCGTCAACATTGACGGTGACGATACCGCTGAGGTTGCCGTTTTCATCCTGAAGGAACTTCTTACTCATAATCGAATAGACACGAGGGTCGTCACCGAACTTCTGTGCAGCTTCTGCGTGACCGTAATCCACTCGATAGATTTTTGGCCACAGTGGCCATGGATTGTTGGCTGCACGCTCTTCCGGAGGGCGTGGCAGCAACTCGAAGTTAATGAGTGATTTGCAGCCGTGCCGCAGTGAAGTACCAATACAATCTGTTCCAGTATCACCACCGCCGATCACAATAACGTTTTTGTCTTTGGCGGAAATATAGTTACCGTCTTCAAGGTTCGAATCCAACAGGCTCTTGGTGTTTGCCGTCAGGAAATCCATGGCTAGGTGAACACCTTCCGCTTCACGTCCTGGTATTGGAAGGTCCCTGGCGAGAGTTGCACCAGTTGCGAGAAGCACAGCATCATTGCCGTCAACGAGTTCTTTAACGTCGACATTGTTACCGACATCTGCACTGACGATGAATTCGATACCCTCGTCGCGCATCAGCTGAACTCGTCGTTCGATATCTGACTTTTCGAGTTTCATGTTCGGGATACCGTACATCAACAGGCCGCCCAGCCGGTCGGCGCGTTCGTAAACTGTTACCTGGTGGCCTGCCGTGTTCAATTGTGCCGCTGCTGACAGTCCACAAGGGCCGGAGCCTATGACGGCGACTTTTTTCCCGGTTCTGGTAGAGGGCGGGTTTGCGACAACCCAGCCTTCGGTGAAGCCTCTGTCGATAATAGCCGATTCCATGTTCTTGATGGTTACCGGTGGGTCGGTGATACCCAGAACGCAGGCGCCCTCACAGGGGGCAGGACAGACCCTGCCGGTAAACTCGGGGAAGTTGTTGGTCTTGTGTAGCCGGTCCAGCGCTTCGCGCCAGCGACCTTTGTACACGAGGTCATTCCATTCGGGAATCAGGTTGTGAATTGGACAGCCATTACCAGACTGGCAGAAGGGTACGCCGCAATCCATGCACCGTGAGCCCTGGGTCTGCAGGTGCTCATCGTCGTGGTCGGTATAGATTTCCTTGAAATCAACCAATCGCTCGGCTGTGTTGCGATAGGGTGCTACTTCCCTATCGAATTCCTTAAACCCTGTTGGCTTACCCATAACTACACTCAATTTATTACTTAAATCTACTTATTACTTAAGAACCTACTTGTTACTTAGGAGCCTACCGCAGCTGTTAGTGCTTCTTCGGCTGCAAGCTCCTCTAGAACTCGCTTGTAATCCGTAGGCATTACTTTGATGAACTTGTGCAACTTAGAAGACCAGTCGTCCAGAATCTGTCTGGCAACGACTGACCCTGTGTATTGTTCATGCTTCTGAATCATGTTTTTCAATTCACTGATGTCGGCTTCGCTCTGGACCGTTTCCAGTTCGAAAGTGCTGGTGTTGCATTTGCTGCTGAAGTCACCGTCGATATCCCATACGTAGGCAACGCCTCCGCTCATGCCGGCACCAAAGTTTCGTCCGGTCGAGCCAAGAACAACCACTCGCCCGCCGGTCATGTATTCGCAACCATGATCCCCGATCCCTTCAATAACAGCATTTGCACCACTATTGCGTACACAGAATCTTTCAGCGGCTATTCCCCTGAAGTAAGCTTCACCCGAGGTCGCGCCGTAAAGCACAACATTACCGATCAGCACGTTGTGTTCAGCGGCGAAGCTGCTGTTGGTGGGTGGATAAACGATGATCTTCCCACCGGAGAGCCCCTTGCCGACATAGTCGTTTGCATCGCCCTCGATCTCAATGGTGATGCCCTTTGCCAGCCAGGCACCCAGGCTTTGCCCTGCGGAGCCATTTAATTTGATATTAATGGTGTCTTCAGGCAATCCTTCGCCCTGAGTTGCCTTCGCTACTTCATGGGAAAGCATGGTACCTACAACACGGTTGATGTTGATCACTTCTCGCTCGATATCAACTCTTTCGCCGCGTTCAAGTGCAGGTTTTGCCAGCTTGATCAGTGTATTGTCGAGGGCCTTTTCCAGACCATGGTCCTGGTCCATCGTTCGATAGACTTCGGTACCTTCGTACACGATCTTCGCCGGAGTAAGAATGCTGGTGAAATCCAGTCCACGCGCTTTCCAGTGCTCAATAGCATTATCTTTGGAGAGGAGGTCAACGCGACCAACCATCTCATTAACAGTGCGAATGCCGAGTTTGGCCATGATCTGACGTAACTCTTCGGCCACCATAAAGAGGTAGTTCACTACATGATCTGGGCTGCCGGTAAATTTGGCCCTGAGGTCAGGATCCTGTGTTGCGATTCCGACAGGGCAGGTATTCAGGTGACACTTGCGCATCATGATGCAGCCAAGAGTGACCAGCGGCGCAGTGGCAAAGCCGATCTCTTCCGCGCCAAGAAGCAGCGCCATAGCCGCATCGCGACCTGTCTTGATCTGGCCATCAGTTTGCAGTACGACGCGTGAGCGAAGATTGTTCATGACGAGTGTCTGGTGGGTTTCGGCGAGGCCAAGTTCCCAGGGTAGACCCGCATGTTTAATTGAGGTCAGTGGGGAAGCACCGGTACCACCGTCATGGCCTGCGATGACCAGGTGGTCAGCTTTTGCTTTCGTGACGCCGGCAGCGATCGTGCCGACACCAATTTCGGAACCCAGTTTCACGCTAATACGCGCGTCGGGGTTGGCATTTTTTAAATCATGAATCAACTGTGCGATGTCTTCGATTGAGTAGATATCATGATGCGGGGGAGGGCTGATTAAGCCAACACCCGGCGTAGAATGACGGATTCTTGCGATGTTTTTGTCTACTTTTGCACCGGGTAGCTCGCCACCCTCTCCCGGTTTTGCACCCTGGACGATCTTGATCTGCAGCTCATCAGCGTTGGCCAGATACCAGATGGTTACCCCAAACCTGCCTGAGGCTACCTGTTTAATGGCTGACCGCTTTGAGTCACCATTTTCCATGGTTTCAAAACGGATCGGGTCTTCTCCACCTTCCCCCGTATTCGACTTACCACCTAACCTGTTCATGGCAATGGCGAGTGCTTCATGACTTTCTGCAGAGATGGAACCGAAACTCATTGCGCCGGTACAAAACCGTTTGACGATTTCGCTGGCAGCTTCGACTTCATCGAGCTCGATTGGGGATTCTGCGTAGTTAAAGTCGAGCAGACCGCGGAACGTCGCTCTGCGTGTGCTTTCGCCGTTAGCATGGTTGGCGAACTGCCAGTATGCGTCTTGGTTGTTCGTTCTCGCTGCCACCTGAAGGTTGGCAATCGTGTCAGGATCCCACATGTGTGTATCTCCGCCACGACGCCAGTGAAAATCTCCGGGATTAGGTAGCAGTGGGATCAGGTTCTCGTTTCTTGGAGGGAAACCGAGCTCATGTCGAATCTTCATCTCGTCAAATAGCACATCAAAGCTGACGCCCTGTACACGACTGGTGGTTCCCGAAAAGCAGCGATCAATAATTTCTTCTGCGAGGCCTACTGCCTCGAATATCTGTGCACCTTTGTAGGACTGGAGCGTGGAGATACCCATCTTGGCCATTACCTTGAGGATGCCTTTGCCAACGCCTTTCTTATAGGAGGCGACTATCTTGTGGATATCAGTGTACTCAGTGGCGTCTAGTAAACCGTCCTGCTGCGCCTGCCAGAGTGATTCAAAAGCCACGTATGGGTTAATTGCGTCAGCGCCGTATCCAACCAGCAGGCAATGGTGGTGGACTTCTCGAGCCTCGCCGGATTCAATCACAATCCCGATACGGGTTCGCTGGTAAGTTCCCACCAGATGATGGTGCACGGCACCGCAGGCAATCAGTGAACTGAGCGCCATACGACTTGCGCTGATATTCCTGTCCGACAGCACGATAATGGGAAACCCATCTTTGATTGCAGTAGTCGCCTCATGACAGATACGGTCAATCGCCTCTAGCATGCCGGTCTTGCCAGCCGACTTCTCGAAGGTGATGTCGATGGTCTGCGTTTTCCAGTCCCGCGTACTCATATTTTTGATGCTCGCGAGCTCATCATTGGACAGGATCGGATGCGGCAGTCTGAGTCTGTGCACGTGTTCTTCGGTTGTTTCTAGCAGGTTGCGCTCAGGGCCGATAAAGCAGGACAAGGACATCACGACTTCTTCACGGATGGAGTCAATTGCTGGATTGGTAATCTGGGCGAATAGTTGTTTGAAATAGTCGTAGATCATGCGTGACTTGTCTGACAGACAGGCCAGCGCTGAGTCATTACCCATGGATCCCAGAGGGTCTCGAACCTCAGTCACAAGTGGTATTAACATAAACTGCATCGTTTCTAAGGTGTATCCAAATGACTGCATGCGCTGCACGAGGCTTGAGGGCTCGTAGTTCAGTTCATTGCCAGTACTGGACAGATCACTCAGCTCGATTTTCTGGTTTTCGATCCATTGGCCATAGGGCCTTTGGGTGGCGAAATCCATTTTCAGCTCTTCGTCGGGGATGAGCCTGCCCGCAAAGAAATCGACCAGGAACATTTTGCCCGGTTGCAGGCGTCCCTTTTCTTTAACGTTGGCAGGGTCAATCGGTAAGACGCCCACTTCGCTCGCCATCACAACCTTGTCGTCATGGGTCACGTAATAACGTGAAGGACGAAGACCATTTCGGTCGAGTACAGCGCCGATGTAGTGCCCGTCTGTGAAAACGATAGATGCTGGGCCGTCCCAGGGTTCCATTAAGGCTGAGTGATACTCGTAAAAATCACGCTTTTCCTGCGGCATATTGACGTCTGCCTGCCAGGCTTCCGGGATCATCATCATCACGGCTTCCTGCAGGCTTCTGCCAGACATCAGCAGAAATTCAAGCACATTGTCGAAGGTGCCAGAATCGGAATAATCCGGTTGTACAATCGGGAAAAGGTCTTTAATTCGGTCGCCGAATTGCTCCGACCTGACGACACCCTCGCGGGCGGTCATATTATTTTTGTTGCCACGGAGGGTATTGATTTCGCCGTTGTGGCTCATGAAGCGGTTTGGCTGCGCTCTATCCCAGCTTGGAAAAGTATTGGTGGAGAATCTGCTATGAACCATCGCTAGATGGCTCTCGTAGTCAGGGTCTTCGAGATCAGGATAGAAAGGGAACAACTGGCCTGGTGTGAGCATGCCCTTATAGACAATGATTCGCGAATTCAGGCTACAGACATAAACCTGGTGCGCTTCTTTCAGGTTTGAGTGCTGCTTTGTTTCTACTGTGAATCGACGACGAATCAGGTAGAGCGCGCGGTCGAAAGCATGGTCGGTGGTCTTCGAGCCCTCGATGACGACTTGTTCGATAAATGGCATCGCGTCTCTTGCTGCCGGGCCAATGTTAGCTTCATCAGGGCATATGGGGACTTCACGAAAGCCCAGGCATTGCTGGCCTTCTTCCTGAATGATCCGTTCCATTACCCGTTTACAGTGTGCCCGTTCCTCGGGATTGTTAGGCAGGAACACATTTCCTATCGAGTAAGCCTGGGGTTCGGGGAGGGTGATCCCCAGCTCTGCAAGCGTCTTCTGGAAAAACTTGTGTGAAATAGCGGTCAGAATACCTGCGCCGTCACCTGTATTCTGTTCAAACCCACAACCGCCACGGTGATCCATTCTTGAGTTGATATGGTAGGCATCAGTCATTATCTCGTGACTGGGTACACCCTTGATATTGGCGACGAACCCTACACCGCAGGAATCTTTTTCATTGGCGGGATCATATAACCCGATCTTTTCGGGAAACCCGATCTTGCCATCGATTCTTTTGCTAATCATTTGCTTTAACTGTCCTGCTTTATGTTTTCGAATCTGTTGATTCGACGCGTCAGTCGACCCAGAAATAGACTGACCCAATCCCGATTTCTGGTTTGTTTAAAGTGCAGATGCCCAACGGGTTCACCGGATACGAGCTCGGCTATTCAGCGGGTCGAAAACAATAGCATCCGGCTGCTGAAAGTCAAGGGTATAGGCACGTACCGCGCCATTTCTTTTTATGCTAACTTATTGAAATAAAAGAATATTTATAAATTAGGGCTTTAATGAGGATTGGCTTCTGCGAGAATATAGTCCGCCATTCAACCGGGGCATGAGAATTTTCGTCTCAGGTGGCTAATATTGGACCTTAGCGTCTTTCTTGCAGGTTGTTAAAGATGTCGGAGAAAACTCGAAGGATCCGCCAGGAATGCTCGCATCAGACTAACGTGCTCTACATCTTCCCAGGCAGTTTTTGTGATGGCTGTGTTATCCAGGTTATAAATTGTTGCGCCTTCGCACGCCATTATAATGGGAGAGTGCGTTGCTATCAGGAACTGTGCACCGAGACTGACAGCCTCTTTAATGATCGACAATAGAGACAGCTGGTGAATGGGTGAAAGTGGCGTTTCAGGCTCATCCAGTAGATAAAGCCCCTTGCTGTGTATTCTCTCCCGGAGGATGTTTACAAACCACTCTCCGTGCGAGAGTGCGTCCGGGTTTTCTCCATATCGCGATATGATGCCTGCCTTCTGGCCTTCCATGGCACCCACTGCCAGAGCTCTTCCATAGCCAGACAGGCTTTCGCTAAACTCGGTTTTTAGTTCATCCAGGTCCCGGATGTTTTCTGTCATCCTACGGGTGAAGCCAATCGCATCCTCGGCCCGGAAAAACAGTTTTACCTTTGGATGGCTGGATCGGGACAGGCGTAGTTGCTTCGCCAGCCGTCTGGCATCTTCGAGCATTGGATCTCTCGAAAGATCAGACAAACCGATGGCAGGGCACTTCATTCCGCAGGCAATTGCCTCCAGCAGAGTCGATTTGCCCGATCCATTCTCGCCGACAAAAATTGTTACCGGGGAATCAAAAGCCAGCGTTGACAGGGCCTGTATGCAGGGTACCGTAAACGGGTAATCGTCTGGAAGGCTTTCACCCTCGAGCGTTAGGGAAGTTAAAAACATAACCCATAATTCATAATGCAGTGATTAGTAAGCTTGTTATAATCTGCGCCCGCTTCAAGCACAAGT
>JABJED010000003.1 GCA_018665025.1 Gammaproteobacteria bacterium | reverse complement strand
ATTGAACTAATCGACTCTCCACTCACAAGATGCCGCCTTCTTACTTCCGCAATAATATCCATTTGTAACACTCCAGGATGCTCCGATAAAATATCGGATTTTATACAATCTAGGGTGGAAACTTTTCAACGCTGTTTCCCCCAGAACCCTGGTAAGTTTTGCACGCTGATTGACAGCACGAAGCCTTCGATCTGGGTCGCGGGTATAGCACCAGCTTGTCGTGCGATTTCTTTGCCGTTCTGAAACACAATCATCAGCGGAATGCCCCGGATGCCATGCACCGTGGAAACCTTTGGGTAATCCTCTGTATTAATCTTGGCAAAGCGCCCTTCGCCACCCATTGCAGTCGCGGCTTTAGAAAACTCCGGCGCCATCATCCGACAAGGGCCGCACCACGGCGCCCAGGAATCAACGACGATTGGCAGCTGATCGGTTGCCTTGGCTTTGCTCAGCGCTTTGGGATCAAGTTCGCACACTTTGCCGTCCATCAGCTTGGCCCCACAGGTCCTACATTTGGAGCCTGCGGCCAAACGATCCTTTGGTACGCGGTTCACGCTTGCGCAATCAAGACAGGTCAGTTTTTTGCCTTCAGCCATGGCTGCATTCCCCTATATTCAATATCTCTAATATAAGGGCGACAGCCGCAGCTTCAAGCCGCCTATTCCGCGGTTTCGACATAATCCTCCATCGGTGGGCAGATGCATACCAAGTTCCGATCTCCCCAAGCATTGTCGATCCGATTGACCGGCGGCCAGTATTTATCGACCCGAAATGCGCCCGGTGGGAAACATCCCTGTTCGCGCGTATAGGGCCGACCCCAATCACCAATCAGATCCTCAACCGTGTGAGGGGCGTTTTTCAACGGGTTGTTTTCAGGGTCGATCCGACCTTCTTCGATATCTTTCGCCTCTGCATGGATCGCCAGCATTGCGTCGCAAAACCGGTCAAGCTCGGCCTTGGTCTCAGATTCCGTTGGCTCAACCATCAAGGTGCCAGACACCGGAAAGCTCATGGTCGGGGCGTGGAACCCGCAATCGACCAACCGCTTGGCAATATCGTCAACAGTCACCCCAGCGCTGTCCTTAACAGGTCGGGTATCAACGATACATTCATGGGCCACACGACCGTTTTGACCTTTGTACAAAATACCAAATGCCCCATCTAGGCGCGTTGCGATATAGTTGGCGTTCAGAATGGCGACACGTGTGACCTGAGTCATTCCAGGCCCACCCATCATCAGACAGTAAGCCCATGAAATAGCAAGAATACTTGCCGAACCATAGGGAGCGGATGAAACTGCACCCTCGCCGTCTGTGCTGCGTGGATCGCCCGGTAAAAACGGCTCAAGGTGGGCTTTGACGCCGATCGGCCCCATGCCCGGACCGCCGCCGCCGTGCGGAATGGCAAAGGTCTTGTGCAAGTTCAAATGCGAAACATCCGACCCTATCTCGCCCGGCTTCGCCAACCCAACCAGCGCGTTCAAATTTGCCCCGTCCAAATAGACTTGTCCACCATGCTGATGCACCAGATCACAGACGTCTTTCGCGCTTTCCTCAAACACCCCATGCGTGGACGGATACGTTATCATGCAGGCGGCCAGATTATCCGAATGCTTTTCCGCCTTGGCGCGGAAATCATCAAGATCAATATCGCCGTTCTCAAGCGATTTAACCGGCACAACCTTCATTCCGGCCATCTGCGCGGAAGCGGGATTAGTGCCGTGGGCCGACATCGGGATCAGGCAAATGTCGCGATGGCCCTGCCCTTGCGAACGGTGATAGGCAGCAATCGTTAACAACCCAGCAAATTCACCTTGCGCACCAGAATTTGACTGCATCGACATCGCGTCATAGCCGGTCATCTGGCACAGCTTTTCCGCCAAATCATCAATCATATGCGTATAACCCGCCGCTTGATCGATGGGCACAAAGGGATGCATTTGCGAAAACTCAGGCCAGCTTAACGGGATCATTTCGGCGGCCGCGTTCAGCTTCATCGTGCAAGAACCAAGCGGGATCATCGAGCGGTCGAGCGCCAAGTCACGATCTGCCAGACGACGCATATACCGCATCATTTCGCCTTCGGCCCGGTTCATGTGAAAAACTGGATGTTCTAGATATGTCGAGGTTCTAAGCAACGCATCCGGTATCCGGTATTCCGCCGTCAAATCATCTTTCAAATCGGCAATACCAAACGCCCGCCAAACTGCCTCGATTGTTTCAGGACGTGTGCGTTCATCAAGCGAAATACCGATGCGGGTTTCGCCAACACGGCGCAGATTGATGCCCTCAGCCACTGCTGATTTCATGATGACATTCTGCATCAGCCCAACATCAACGGTTATCGTATCAAAAAAGAACTCCTGCTCGATCTTCAGACCGATAGTTTCCAGCCCTTTAGCAAGCCGCACTGTTTTGCGGTGTATCCGTTGCGCGATTGCTTTCAGGCCTTCAGGCCCGTGCATCACCGCATAAAACGAGGCCATGACTGCCAACAATGCCTGCGCCGTGCACACATTGCTGGTCGCCTTTTCCCGCCGAATATGTTGTTCGCGGGTCTGCAATGCCAACCGATAGGCGCGGTTGCCGTGACTGTCGACGGAAACGCCAACCAAACGCCCGGGCATTGAGCGTTTATAAGTCTCTTTCGTTGATATATAAGCCGCGTGTGGGCCGCCATAGCCTTGTGGCACGCCAAACCGTTGAGTGGTCCCAACGGCGATATCAGCGCCCATTGCACCAGGTTCTTTCAACAGCGTTAGGGCAAGTGGATCGGCACACACAACGGCAATGGCTTTGGCTTCATGCAAAGCCGTAATTTGACCGGTGAAATCACGCAGGAAACCATAGGTACCCGGATACTGAAAAATCGCCCCAAAAACCGCAGATGGATCAAGATCGGTTTCAGGGTCACCAACGATGATTTCAATACCAATAGGCGCAGCGCGGGTTTTCATCACCTTGATGTTTTGCGGATGGCACTTGTGGTCGACAAAAAAAGCGGGGGCCTTTGATTTTGATACCCGTTGCGACATCGACATCGCCTCGGCGCAGGCGGTTGCTTCATCCAGCAACGAAGCGTTGGCAATCTCAAGCCCGGTCAGGTCGCTTATCATGGTCTGAAAGTTTAACAGAGCTTCTAGGCGCCCTTGCGAAATCTCAGGCTGGTAAGGCGTATAAGCTGTGTACCAAGCCGGGTTTTCAAGAATATTGCGCTGGATCGCTGGCGGTGTGACCGTGCCGTAATAGCCCTGACCAATTAACGTGGTCATATGTGCATTCTTGCGGGCGACTTCGCGCATGTGATGCAACAGGTCACGTTCGGATTTCGCACGTTCCCATTCCAAGGGCGCCATCTGACGAATAGATTGCGGCACGGTTTGGTCGATCAGCTCTTCCAAAGAGGCTACATTCAACACTTTCAACATATCGCTCATTTCAGCGGGCGAAGGGCCAATATGTCGGCGGTTGGCGAAATCATATGGCAAATAGTCAGTCGGTTCAAAGGTCATCAGTTTCTCCAGAGCCGGCAGCAGCATCGGCATGAGTTAAAATATTGAACAGGTTGTTGCTTGGATCGAGTAAATAAAACCGACGAACACCCCAAGGCTCCAAGACGGGTCCATACTCAACGGAAACGACCATATCGAGAGCGCTTTGATATACCTCATCAAGGTTATCGACTTCTATGGAAAGATGCGGAACGGCTGTGCCGGATCCCCCTCCTGACGCAAGGCTAAGCAGGACCCCCGCCTTTTCAGACGACGCTAATGTTGTGATCCAGCCGAATTCCATTACCGTTTCCAAGCCTAGCAACCGCTGATAAAATGCGGCCAGTGATGCTGAATCAGGTCTAGACAGGTCGGCAACAATGCGCAATACAGCCATATTTTTACCCTATTCAATCAATGCTTTGTAAACATCTACGGCCAATAGATCGTCCAGTTCGGACGGATCGCTTAGCTTCATGTTGAGCATCCAGCCGTCACCGGTTGCGTCTTCGTTCACTTTTATTGGCTCATCGACCAGCGCTTCGTTAACTGCAACGGTTCCACCATCAAGTGGGGGCAGAATATCTGACGCTGCTTTAACGCTTTCGATCACCACAACCCCGTCGTCTTTGCAGACCTCGGTACCGACTCCAGGCTGTTCGACAAACACCAGGTCACCCAATTGGGCTGCAGCATATTCAGTGATGCCAACGATTACAATATCGCCTTCGGCATGCAGCCATTCGTGTTCTTCAGTGAATTTCATCTGTTTTCACCTTGTTGGGTTTCTTATATTATCGTTTGAAATTGGCCGGTGTGAACGGCATTTTTGAGACTGTAGCAGGCAAACGTTTGCCCCTGACATCTGCGTATATTGTTACGCCTATTGCTGCGTTTTCGGTCAAAACGTACCCCATCGACATCGGCCCTTCTATAGTCGGGCCAAATCCGCCTGATGTTATTTTGCCAATTGGATTTTCGCTGGCGGGGTCACTGTATAACACAGTGCCCTCCCGCATGGGCGTGCGCCCTTGAGGTTGCACACCAATGCGTTTGCGTGCGGCTCCATTTTCAAGTTCGCTTAAAATTCGTTCAGCACCTGGAAACCCGCCTGCGCGATCGCCGCCAGTTCTCCGGACCTTTTGCATTGCCCAGTTCAGCGATGCTTCAACTGGGGTTGTTTCACTATCGATGTCGTTTCCATAAAGACACAGCCCACTTTCCAGTCGCAAGCTATCGCGCGCACCAAGGCCAATTGGCTCGACCTCATCCATTTCCAGCAATGTTCGAGCAAAATCTGCCACATATGCATCAGGCACAGATACCTCATAGCCGTCTTCTCCTGTGTAGCCCGACCGTGAAAACCACAATTCGACGCCAAGCCAATTCAGGACTTCGACGTCCATGAATTGCATAAGCGTCACCTCTGGAACCAATTTTGCCAAGGCGGTTTCTGCTTTGGGGCCTTGCAGGGCGACCAAAGACCGACCCTCGATCATTTCAAGGTCACATACATCACCCAAACCGGCCTTTATCAAATTGAAATCAGCCTCTTTGCGGACTGCATTGACGACCAAAAACAAATGATCCCCGCGATTCGCGATCATCAAATCGTCTTCGATCCCACCTGCCGCATTGGTGAAAAACCCGTAACGTTGTCGACCAGCTGGCAAGCCCAAAACATCCATCGGAACCAACTTTTCCAAAACCCGCGCCGCATCGAAATTGTCGCCGGACTTCGCCCGCAAAATCACTTGTCCCATATGGCTGACATCGAACAATCCAGCACCCGCGCGACACAACAAATGCTCTTTCAAAACACCCGCTGGGTATTGCACCGCCATATCATACCCCGCAAAGGGCACCATTTTTGCACCCAATTCCAAGTGTAGCCCATGCAGTGCAGTTTGCTTAAGTTCCGACATATTACGCCCCTACTATTGGCCGGTTCCGTTTGGAAACTTTCCAGCATCGACCCAGACGCGCCAAAACTGGCCACGCTGCGATGCCCCCTCTACCTTTTTGCCTGAGATCATTATCCCTTCGGCGGACCTGCGGCGCCTCTCTCCAGAGTTTTTTACCAAAATCGGTCCGGTGGCCTGAGAGTTTCCGAGGCGGTTGCTCCTTCGACACTGGAAATTTTCAGTTCTCCCGATTCTGATCCTGTACATGCTAGTATACCGGAATTTTCAATGCAATCCGCTTGTGATTACCCCCGCAACCTCAGTATATCTGACGAAACTGCGATGGAGCCCCGATCCCTATTTCTTTGGCTATGGTTCTTTGGTCATTTGTGACACGCATGATTACTAACAGTTTTTACCGGCCCGGGTGAGGGCTGGCGGCGAAAATGGCGCCACACCTCGTTGCGCGATGTTGCGAACCTGACTGTTGTCGAGGCTAAGGGTTGCAGCGGTGCCAAATGGTGATTGGGCTGCCTTGATATACGCGAAATGGCCTATGATCGTTTACCCCTGATCTATCACATAAACACCCCGATCTGATTTCTGTGCAGGTGTACAAAACCAAACCGAGCAATGATGCACATCCAACCGTGCGGCATCCAGTTTTGCTGAACTACTGGTCGACCAAAATATTTTGACGACATACAGACACCGCCATATTGAATTAAAATAACGCGGTCACCAGTCTGAGTGCCGATAACTTCAATGCTGCTCAAGCGCGCCACTATTTTGGCGAAAGCTTATTTCATAAAAACAGGGTATCATAGCTATGGGAAAACGTAGACTAAAGTTACCCTGATCTAACGTAAGTAATTCTTGGTATTCAATATCAATAACTCCAGAAGGGGCGATATTAGCCACAGATGTGGTAAATAAGTTAGGCCGTAGTTGTTCGACAAGACTTGTGCGTTTGCCCTCATTTTTTGCTTGCTCGTAAATCTTTCTGGCTTGGTCTTTCTCACGAATAACCCCTTCAATGATTCGCCCACCCGCTAAGATCTTCATATGATCAACAGCGGCATCTTCAGGTAACGGAAAAGCATAAGTCCCACTCATCCATTGATTACTCGGGTTACTAAAACGCTGCCTGACTTTAGTTCGAGCAATAGGGCCAGTAACATCAATTAATACACGGGTAGAAATCGTGGGTGCCACCTTATATTTATTAGGAACATCAGTATTAAATAAGAACTCGCCCTGGCGAACACTATTGATATTGGCATAGCCTGCTGCAGTAGCAACACTACAAAACAATAATATTAAAATAGGCCAAAGCTGTGGTTTTAGAAATGTTCTTTTATTCATTACCCCGTCCCTAAACTAAAATTTAATAACTAAAAAGTCTGTGTTATTAAATCACCGGACGTCTTTTCAATCTTTGATAAGTAATGGACAAATAATGAAGAAAAAATGGAACTACGCGTGCTTGAGAATATTAATTGTATTCAGAGGGTTCAATAATTTCTAGCTCTAACCATTCAACGCAAATGAAACCCGGTTGATAGGGTTGTATTTCTTCACCTTCTGCTAATTCTGGATACTCAACGGGGACAAAAACATAAGGGGGTTTGTTACTGGTGTTTTGAATCATAATCATTCCTCATTTATCAACAACGAAACAGTGTGATCAGGAATAATTAAAACACTTTCGATGAAGAGAATTATGAATAAATAATGAAGGTGATCTTGAAAGAACGTAAGCCCAAGTTTATACATAAGCAAGCCCCACTAATAGCGAGGCTAGGCCATACTTTCAAATATATACCCAGTCATTTATTTTTTCTGTAATTTTTCTATTTGAATCGAAGACATTTTTTGACCTATCAAATCCTAAATTGATCTTAACGCACACTGGAACATATCATTAGTAACAAAGCCTACCCCTACCCACTAGGTCGCTGAATTATTTTTATGACAATGACTCAAACCAATTCTTTATCTGGACTAACTTTTATTAAAATGGGGCCCGATTTAGGCCCCACTTTAAT
>JABJED010000183.1 GCA_018665025.1 Gammaproteobacteria bacterium | reverse complement strand
GAAGAGCAGTCCTTGAAGCAGAGAACAGTGTAGAGCGCGAAGCGCTGCTGGAATCCCTGCAGGAAGGCCAGGAAGTCAAAGGTATCGTCAAGAACCTTACCGATTACGGTGCGTTCGTTGACCTTGGTGGTGTTGACGGCCTGCTTCACATTACAGATATGGCCTGGAAGCGAATCAAGCATCCGGGTGAGATCGTCGCAGTTGGTGACGAGATCGACGTTAAAATTCTCAAGTTTGACCGCGAGCGTAACCGCGTATCCCTTGGGCTCAAGCAGCTCGGTGAAGATCCATGGGTTGCTATTACCCAACGATATCCTGAAGGTGCGCGCACCATGGCTCGTGTGACCAACCTGACAGACTACGGTTGTTTCGCAGAGATCGAAGAGGGTGTCGAAGGCCTGGTTCACGTTTCTGAAATGGATTGGACCAATCGCAACATCCACCCAAGTAAAGTTGTGCAGGTAGGTGATGAGGTTGAAGTCATGGTCCTGGATATCGACGAAGAACGTCGTCGAATTTCGCTCGGTATCAAGCAGTGCCAGGGCAACCCATGGGAAGAGTTTTCTGTGCTTCATGGCAAGGGTGACAAGATCCGGGGCTACATTAAGTCCATCACGGACTTTGGTATCTTTATTGGCTTGGACGGCAACATCGATGGTCTTGTGCATCTGTCTGATATCTCCTGGAACGAGCAGGGCGAGCAGGCAGTACGTCGATTCACCAAGGGCGATGAAATTGAAACGATCATCCTGTCTATTGATGCTGAACGCGAGCGTATTTCTCTTGGCTTAAAGCAGATGGAAGAAGATCCGTTCAATGACTATATTGCTATCAATGAGCGTGGTGCGATTGTCAACGGTAAGGTTAAAGAGGTTGACGCCAAGCAGGCTGTCCTGCAGATGGCTGAAGAAGTTGAAGCGGTGCTGAAAGCTTCTGAAATCAGTGTCGATCGGGTTGAAGATGCTCGAAACGCCATTAAGGTAGGCGATGATATTGAAGTTAAGATTATTTCGGTCGATCGAAAGAATCGTACGCTGGGTGTTTCCATCAAAGCCAAGGACGTGGCTGATGAACAGGAAGCTGTCAGGGAACATCGTGAGAAAGAGTCAGAAGTGGCTCCTACTACTATTGGTGACCTGATCAAGCGGCAGATGGGCGCCGGTAGCGACGAGGAGGCCAAGCCTTAAGTGTAAGCATGACGAAGTCGGAGCTGATAGAGAGAATTGCTGCAGTTCAGGGCCAATTGTCTGCCAAAGACGTTGAGCTTGCTGTGAAAATGATCCTCGATCATATGGTCGAAGTGCTTGCCGTAGGTGAGCGCATCGAGATTCGAGGATTCGGCAGTTTCTCTTTACACTACCGGGCACCGCGACTGGGGCGTAACCCCAAGACCGGCGAGAAGGTAGAGCTTGCAGGCAAGTATGTGCCGCACTTTAAGCCAGGCAAAGAGTTGCGAGAGCGTGTGAAGCTTTCGTTAGTGGAAGTGCTGGAAAAAACACCTCCGCAGTTCTAGTCAGTAGTACAAAAAAAGGCGACTTAGGTCGCCTTTTTTATTGGAGGGCCAAGATCGCGCCATCCGCCGATAGCCAAGAACACGCGCAGAAGCGCAAAATCCCCATTCGTTGTAGAATCCCTCCATCTGATCGAAAGGACCGCTTCATGGGTTTCATCAAAAAAGCACTTTTCTTGTTTATCGCGCTGGTTGCCTTCCTGGTTGCCCTGCTCGCAGCTGCCGACAATAGTGCCGAAGTCGCCCTCAGGTTCCTGGAATACGAAACACCCGTTTGGCCGATTTCCTGGTGGATGATCTCCGCTTTCGTCGTCGGCGTTGTCGTCGGTAACCTGCTTAACGTGGTCTCTAATACCCGCCTGCGAATGGAAGCCCGTCGCGAAAGAAAAACAGCGGAAGGTCGGACCCAGGAGCTCGATCAGGCGAAAGCCCTGACGAAAGATCAGCCTGTTTCACCAGTTCCCGCGGAAACCTAATAAACGATTATGGATAACTTCATACTTTATGCACTGATCGTCGGGGCTATTGGTATAGGTTGGTTGCTTGGGCGACGCGACCGCACCAAAACGTCAGAAATAGTCGGCCCGAATTACTACCAGGGCCTGAACTACCTGCTCAACGAAGAGCCGGACAGGGCGGTAACCACCTTCATTGAAAACCTCGAGGTTAATAACGACACGCTGGAAACCCATCTCGCGTTGGGCGGGTTACTCAGGCGAAGAGGGGAGGTGGACAAAGCTGTCGTCGTCCACGAAAACATATTGGCCCATGCCAAATTATCCAGGGAGGATATGCAGGGTGTCCAGCTAGAACTCGCGCGGGATTACCTGTTGGCAGGACTGCTGGACCGTGCGGAGGAACTTTGTGTTCAACTCAGCCAGGAACCGGAAACCGGCAAACCGGATTCCATCAGGCGAGAGAGCCTGAAAATTACCCTGGAGATCTATGAGCGTGAGAAGGAATGGTCGCAGGCTATAGAAGTCGCCAAGTTGCTGGCCGTTGGTGGCGCCGTGGATCACTATGAGAAGGCGATATCCCACTACTACTGCGAATTAGCAGAACAATTGCTAACCAGCAATAAACTTTCATCTGCGCGTGAGTCAGTCAGGGAAGCCATCGGTCACGATGTTAATAACCCCAGGACATCTCTGGTTCGTGGCAGGATTGATGTTGAAGAAGGGCATTATGACCACGCTATTGCCGCGCTGACCCGAATTCGTGACCAGGACCCGGTTTATGTACCAGAGTCACTGGAAACCCTCGAGGACGCCTATCGGCTGGACCAACGGCCACAGGAAGAACTGCGCCAGTACCTGACATCCTGCCTGGACCTCACCCCATCAATTTCAATCGTGCTGATGTTGGCAAAGAGCATCCGTGACGAACTGGGTGACGAAGCTGTTGCCAAGTTCATTGCCAGCCACCTTAAAAAGAATCCAACCATTCGCGGCCTTACCCAATTGATTGACCTGCATATTGATAACACCCAGGGAGTCGCAAAAGAAAACCTGGCTATCCTCAGGAGCTTCGCCGAAGCCCTGGTCGCAGACAAACCCGCCTATCGTTGCAATGGTTGCGGCTTTGAAGGCAAACGAATGCGCTGGCACTGTCCGGTATGCAAAGACTGGGCAACCATAGAACCGATCTTCGGGCTCGAAGGCGAGTAGTTCAGATTCCCGTCATCGCTACTAAATGTCATCTCGACCTCCGTCTATCGTCATCTCGACCGAAGTGGAGAGATCTCTCCCCTAAATCTTCGCGAGCATGAGATTTCTCCACTTCGCTTCGGTCGAAATGTCCTGTGCTGATAAGAACGTTGCCAGTTTCAGGAAGTAAGTACCCGTGGCTTCCATGACGACGTGGTCGTCATCAGCCCATGCTTGCCGGAACCGGGTAAACCCGGCAGGGTCGTTACTGTAGACGGCGCGCGACTCAGCGCTGAAGGCCACATCAAAAGTTGCTTTAGGGATATCGATACCGACGAATCTTGTGCTTGTCACAATAGCCTCCTATAGGTTTATACTCTGTGTGTAGGCAAATCGCTCGATGACCTATCATCCTAATACGAGCTCTAGGGCTCCATGAACTGTTCGGGCTTATCGAGTGATGGAGAAAGGTGACCTTCATTTCGAACGGTCTCTACGGACCCAATGACAGGTTCGGCCTTTACCCTTTCTCCTGCCTACCCTCGAGTTTCCCTCTCAATGGTCTGCAGGTCCAGCATAGGATGACGGGGTGGCGGTCGACTTCGCGTCGTCTCAACTAAATGGCATTTCGACCAGACGTCATCGCGACCAGACATCATCGCGACCAGACATCATCGCTACCAAACGTTATCGCCGCTACTAAATGTCATCGCCGCTACTAAATGTCATCGCCGCTACTAAATGTCATCGCCGCTACTAAATGTCATCTCGACCGAAGTGGAGAGATCTCTTCTCTGCCAACCACTGGGTGGTCCGGCCTACACCTACATAAGAAATAACCTACTTCCCCAAGCTCCGCGAGTTGTTACTTTCACCCTGCATTCAAAGCAAACCAACACAAACCAACACAAACAGGAGAATTACAATGAATCCCAAAAACATAACAGCTGCGATTTTCGCAGTCCTTGTTCTCTGTCTCAGCAGCGTCGCACAGGCCAATGACCTTTCGGGTCAGCTAAGTGGCGATGTGATGACAGTCAACGTTAATGAGGCCGATGCGGCATCTATTGCCAACACGCTGGTTGGAATCGGTATTTCACGGGCCCAGGCGATTGTGGATTACCGTGATCAGTACGGCCGGTTCTACTCAGCCCAAGAGCTTACTTCGGTAAAGGGCGTTGGCCAGTCAACAGTGGAAAAGAACCTGTCGAGAATTTCCATCGAGTGATCTTGCATGGGCGTTGATCTGGTTAATAAAAAGCGGTGCGGAAGCACCGCTTTTTATTCGCGGAAGCAAGAGTTTACCTCTCATAAGAAACCCATATCGAAAAATTGAAATCAATGAGGAAACGCCACTGAAGTAAAAATTCGCTTACAGTAAAACGCCCTTAAAGAAAAGGCCTTAGAGGCAATTCTCTCGCTGAGGCAGGGTGTTTTATATAGGACAATGTGGTTTTCTGTAGTCGAAAACACATTCAAAGTGAGGGGGAAAGATGAAAAGCAGAAAAGTAAGCTTGAAAAATTTTGTTGTACTAGTTTTGTCCATGATTTTTGGTGCTCAAGCGTTAGTGTCGATTGCTGAGGAAGCCATAGAAGAAGTGGTGGTTGTAGGTAAATCGATCAAGGCGAGTACACAATCGTCACTTGATGCGAAGAGAATGGCAGATAACGTTGCCGATGTTATATCTGCAGATGCTATGGGTAGGTTCCCTGACCAAAATCTTGCGGATGCCCTGGGTCGAGTGCCGGGTATAGCCATAGAGCGTGATCAGGGTCAAGCTCGTTACGTCAGCTTCCGGGGCGCACCCAAACGCTATACAACGACAGCATTCGATGGTGTTGATATCCCGGGCGTGGAGAATGGCCGCGTGCCAAGATTCGACGCCTACCCTACGGTAATCACGTCCCAGGTTGTCGCCAATAAGGCTATAACGGCTGATATGCCAGGCGAATCGATTTCCGGATATATTAATGTAAAAACCTTTTTGCCTTCGGATGTTAATGGGTGGAGTTTTTCATTAGAAGCTGGCGTTGGAGAACAGGATCTGGGCGGCGGCGACGTTGAAAAATTCAATGGAAGAGTTTCCTTCTCAAATGATCAGTTTGGATTTGTGGTTTATGGCTCAGAAAACCTGCGAGAGCAGATTACGGATAACCGGGAATCGGATTATTCAGGCACAAAGGGGGCCTTGATCCCCAATGACGTCTCATTTCGGAATTACCGTGTAAAGCGTGAAGACAACGCTTTCGGTGGAACTTTTATTTCCCAGGTGCGGATACCCCCCAAAGCGGTACTATCGCAAGCGGAAATGTCAGGCGACTACTTGAGGACGGCATTTATACGAACGAGACTGATGTCAACACGTTTGGCGCCGAGTTTGTTTTTGGTGAGTGGGACATTGAGGCTAAATACAGCAACATCGAAACCTTGTTTGATACTTACCTGCCAATACCCTACTTAATTGGTGGCGGTCAGATCAGCAATGTTTTCTATGACGTATCCGACCCCGAAGAACCCATTGTGACTTTCGATGAGAATCTGAAAGACCTTGGCTACGGTACCAAATTGCTGATCGATGCTGTCGGCGGTCTGGAAACTGAAACTGATCAGGTCAAAATCGACCTTTCTCGCGCCAACCGATGGGGCGTGGTGAAGTTCGGTGTCAAGTTCGATACGCGGGATGCCTCAGGTGGCGGGGCGCCCTTAGACCTCGTTATAGGAGGTTTGCCCGGTGTCGATGTGGGATTATTTGACGAAGGCCCCTGGGAAACTGACTTTAACAATACCGTTGGCGGCTACTATGCAGACAATAAAGGTATTCTCAAAGCTCTAACAGCGTTGGGTTCTACGCGAGCAGACTTCCCCGATGATGGAAGAGTTGAGATTGAAGAAGACATCATCTCGGTCTATGCAATGCAGACTATCGACATGGACTGGGGCAACATTATCCTTGGTCTTCGTATAGAAGATACTGAATATAAAACGGTGGGTTCAAAGCTGGTTGGGGCGGTCTTTGAGCCCTTGTCGTTCAAAAATAGCTATACCAATGTGCTGCCGAGCGCGCATATCAACTGGGACTTCCGCGAGGATACGAAACTCCGACTGTCTTTTTCCACAGGAATCAGTCGCCCTTCTTATATAGAAGCTAGGGCTGCCGCGGCTATCGATCCGATAGGCATGGCGATCGGTGGTGGTAACCCTGAGCTTGAAGAAGAAACATCCTGGGGAATTGATGCAGCCTATGAATGGTACTTTGCGGACGCAAGTGTCCTTTCGGTCACCCTTTTTCATCGCGCGATAGATAATGTGATAGCTTCATCAAACGAGAAGGTACTGGGTAGCATTTACTCTGATATTGCCGAACCAGGTGAATTGTGGGATTTAACCGCATTCGGCAACGGCAAAGATGGTGAGTTGAACGGTATAGAATTAGCTTTCACAGGCAGACTCGATAATTATATGGATGGTTTTCTGTCGGGCTTTGGTGTCGAAGCAAACCTGACATTAATTGATTCCGAGTACACCACCCCTGAGGGAGTAGATTTCACGTTACCTGGTCAGTCAGATACGAATTACAATCTCTCAGTGTTCTATGAAGATCATGGGATTTCTGCTCGTCTCAGCTACCGTTATCGTGATGCGTGGCTTGATGAGACAGAAGCAGGTCAATTGGGAACGCCTACCGGAATTTACTGGGATGAACAAGAACGAGTGGACCTGTCTTTGCGTTATGACCTGGCGCCGCTGATCGGTCACAACATTTCTCTGTTCGCGAACTTTAACAATCTCACGGATGAAACGGATCTGCGTTATACCGGTAAGGACTGGAATCCGAACCAGGCCGAAGCATACGGAAAGCGATATATGGTAGGTTTCCGGTACAGCCTGTAAATGTTGCTGCAATGAAGGCTCCCCAAAAGGCCGACCTATGAAAGCTTTTCTCTGGGGTCAAAATTGGAGGGCTATAGAGTTCAACAAGAAGATACGAACTCTTGTCATTGCTGTTTGCACTCTAAAGGTTAGAGACGGTGAATAAATTCACCGTCTCTTCCTGGAGCAAGTTACTCAGGCCAGCGCATTAGTTAAATCGTGCGACATACTGGATGAACCGTATCTCGGCATTCGTCCGGATCGGTTTTATCATTCAGTTAAAGCAGAGCTTCAAGTTGGGCATAAACTGGTTTAGGGTTCAATCCAAGGGTTGGTAACCACTCGTTGTCCTACACAGGTAAAAAATCTATGTTTAGAAATAACTTAATCGGAATGTTGTGTGTTGCTCTTTCACCGTTCGTCTTTAGTGTTGCGGCGCAGGCTGACGACCCATCGACCGTCCGACAGGAAACCGCAGCTGAGCCTGGCCGCATCTTTCTTCAGCAGGTCTCCTTCGATAGTGCAATGGTCAAATGGAGAGACGGGCCTGACACTATCTGGTACGGAAGCAAGCCTGAAGAACTGAACCTGACAGTGACTGCCAGCGTCGAGGCGCACCATAAAATTGCAAGATTGGAAGGCTTAAGCCCGGACACCAGATACTATTATACTTTCCAGGAAACCGGTCCTGGGGCAACCATCATGTCGTTTAGAACCGCACCTGTGCCTGGAAGTTTGCCCGATGATGGCAATACCCATATCTGGTTGCTGGGTGATTCTGGTACCGCGACCCAAGGTATTCAAGGAACCTTTAGTCATGAAGGTGAAGCTATTGACGTGATGAACGGATTCCTTAAGTACAACAA
This sequence comes from Gammaproteobacteria bacterium, assembly GCA_018665025.1. GTDB lineage: Bacteria > Pseudomonadota > Gammaproteobacteria > Pseudomonadales > Azotimanducaceae > UBA9659. The sequence goes on along the minus strand of JABJED010000183.1, from coordinate 2,785 downwards.
GTCGCAAGCGGGTGACGAGCCTTTAGACCTTTTGCTTCTGTTGGGTGATAACGCTTACCTGGAAGGGACAGATGAACAATGGCAAGGCGCTTTCTTTGATATCTACACAGATATTATTCAGGGAACAGCAACCTGGCCGACTATAGGGAATCATGAGATGGGCGTGGGCGCGCCCCTTGATATCTGTATATTCACAAAAATACCCGCCTGCGAAGCGGGTCCAGTCATGATGAATGTCGGTGGTATCAGCGCGTCATCGGACCCGGATTCCTACGATAGTGATGGCGATGGGCCCGACCCATCAGGATTACCCTACTTAAATATTTTCACCTTGCCGAGCAAAGGTGAAATGGGCGGCGTCCCGAGTGGAACGGAGCAATATTACTCGTTCAACTATGGCAATGTGCACGTGGTGAGTCTTGATTCACAACTGACCAATCGCGACAAAACCATGAGAGCTACGATGCGTGATTGGTTAGTGGATGACTTATCCGCGAACGAGTCGGATTGGACCATTGTTATTTTTCATCATCCGCCTTATTCCAAGGGTTCTAACCACGACTCGGACCGAGAGCAAAACGAAATCGATATGAGAGTGACTTTTGCGCCGGTATTTGAAAACTACGGCGTCGATGTTATCTACAGTGGACACTCGCATTCGTATGAAAGGTCCTGGTACCTGAGAGGACATTACGGAATGTCCGATTCTTTTGATGTTACCCGCGACGCGCTTCTGGATGCCGATGGAAATCCACGCCTGGGGCAGGGGAGCGAACCTTACCCGCAAGGCGGGGCAGAAGGTCGCGCGGTCTATACAGTTGCTGGCAACGCTGGGAAAGCGGATAAACAGAAGCTTTGCCCTGAGGGCCAGGTGATGGGGTGCACGCTGCCAAACTGGTTACAGCATCCGGCGCACAGGACATTTAGTGAGTCCACACCCGGATATCAACGCAATGGGATAGCCCTGAAGGGGTCGATTGTTCTGGACGCGAATAAAAGTTCACTGACGTCCCGCTTTGTTGATGAGCACGGTCAGGTGCTCGACTACTTCACTATTAAGCGCAATTGAGAAACCCAGTACTGCTGATCTCGGCGTTCGCCTTCATTGCGTTGGTGTCAAGCGGGAACGTGCAAGCGCATGCCGGAGACCACCGCACGCTTGCTGAGCTGGATGCTATCATCAAGAAAAGCCCAGCCGAACCAGCATTGCTGGTCGCACGAGGGGCGCTTTACAGTAGGTCTGGCCAGTGGGACAAAGCCGAGCGGGACCTTAGGTTGGCTGAAACCCTGGGTAATAAAGAAGACGTTGCCTTTGAGTTCGGTCGACTTTACTACCGCCGTGGTGACAACCAAAAAGCATTGGGGTATATCGATACGTACCTTGGTGCTTACCCGAAATATCCGCCAGCGTTCTTGTTACGAGCGCGGGCTGCTGGCGAAGCAGAACAATTCGACATCGCGAACGAAAGCTACTACACCTACTTTAGTCTCTCACCAGATCCCCAACCAGGAGAATATCTGGCCGCAGCGCAGCTGCTGGCTTCCATAAAACCTGCAGGCATAAACAACGCGCTTGCGCTGCTGGATATGGCAATCGCCAGGCTGGGCCTTAACCCTCAACTTCAGCGCTATGCGATGCAGTTAGAACTCAGGCGCGACGATACTGAAGGTGCTTTGGATCGTTGGTATAGCCTTGAAGATCAACTGGGGGGAACGCCGGAATGGGGCATTACACTGGCAAGAGTACTGATTCTGGCTGACAGCTTCGATGAAGCCAGGCTGGCCGTTGAAACGGTCAAGGACCGCTTAATAAGCCTTAGGCAGACGCCGGCAAGGAAAGCCGCTGGCGAAACTATTGCACGCTTAGAGCGCCAGTTGGCCGAGGTGCAAACCAACCATTAAGTTGACTTTTGGTAAGAGGCTTAACCTCTGGCACCTGGCTCATCCATCATGTGGCTTTCGAGTTCTTCAAGTTCTGTTGACTTACAGTTGGGGTTGAACTTCTGCAATGCACCTACCGCGATGATGCCAATCGACACAGATCACTTTTCTCTTCGTGATTTTTCAGGGGTAACTTCCCTGGTAACTTTCTTTCGTCTTCAGCTCGTTGGCCTGGTGCACCGATTTGAATATTGAAATGGATCAAATCTATCGACCTTATAACCATTAACATAGCTTTAATCGTAGCTACCACATTCGCCTGAATGTTGGCGCCGCGCTACTTTTTAGCAAGCACACTCTGGAACAGTTACCAGACTCGACATCGCTAGCGTTGTTGGTGCTATCATCCAATGATGATGAAAAATGTACGATCTGCCGCGCTGCTCGTTTTATGTCTTGTGTTGGCGCAACAGGCGATGGGGCACGGCAGCATGACCCCGGAAGGTGACATTTGCATCCTGCAGATTGGGTACTTGAAAGCCCATTTTAAAACTTATCTCCCTCGAAGCCACGGCCATGAACAATTTTGCGAAGATCTGCCTGAAGCGTCTGAGGCAGTTTTCGTGATGGAATATGAGCACGATAGCCTTGCGGACATGCTGATAGAATTTCGTATTATTCACGAGCGCAGTGGGAAAAGAGAATTCACCCGTGAAAAAGACATCGAAAAAATTGATGACCTCGAAAGTATCACCGTGGCCTATCATCCGCCTCGACGCGAACTGGACGTTTTCTCGATAACCCATCAGTTTGAAGAACCAGGCTGGTATGTTGGTATCATTACAGCCAGGACCTTGGCGCTTGATGAAACCTACGTGGCAGTATTTCCATTCGAAGTTGGATT
>JABJED010000182.1 GCA_018665025.1 Gammaproteobacteria bacterium | reverse complement strand
CCGCTCATTCCCTGCGTTACTATTTTAACAAGATAAGTACGGCCGTCTTCTTTGTTGGCCCAGTGTCCCAGCCGTTCATTCAATGGCGGAAATACGCCCGGGATACCCTTGCCATCTGGCAGATGACAAACACCGCAAAGCTTCTGGTAATCGCCCGTCGCCGCTATTTCTGGCTCTGTCGCGCTAGCGATGCAAGAAGCGGCTACTATCGCTGCAAACAGTATCAGGGGTGATAAACGCCGCAAATCAGTTACTCGGTCGCGACGCCTAAAATAACAGCCGTTGAACAATTGTAAATATTCGTTTCTGTACCCAGACACCAATCAATGTCATTGTTTGCCTGCGGCCTGTAAATGGGTTTGTCACCCTCGTTACGATTACACAGGCATCTGCCGCAATCACTCTTGCCGCAGCAATCATTGTAGGAAATGATGTAATTTCTACCGTCAACCGGGTTTCTGCAGGTTCCAATCCAGGTAAGTGGAGACATTTCAGTGCCTGGTGGGCAGGTGTTTTGGGTGCCACCACAACAGGAGCACAGGTAACCATCAATGGCACAGTATCGCCAATAGTCACATAGCGTGGGGTCGCCAGGGTCTTGTATATTGCCCGTTGACTGGCCGGGGACCCTGCTCTCGCCGCTAACTGTACTTGCTCGCGCTACAGGTAGCAGTGGCAACGCCGCCGTCCCAAGTAACACACCACCAAACTTTGCAAAGAAACTCCGGCGCGAAGTGCGGTGGGCGATGTTACGTGCTGTCTGTTGTGTAACTTTATCCAACCAATCCATCGTTGCTACCTCACTGTAATCTGTGAACCTGGTAGGGCGATGCCCCCAGGTCCATGATTGAATTTTGATATTTGCCTGTTTGTGCGTTGTAAACATCAAGTGCCCCTGCGGCATTGACCACGAGAAGTCTTGGCTCATCTTCTAATGACACATCAATCGCCATGGCGTTTACGTTTAGTGTAATACGTGAAAGCCGTGTCTTTTTCTTGGTATCGAAAAGCCACACTTCACTGGCCGGGTCTTTATGGCTACCTTCATAGCCATCAGGTGTCATTCCCACCCATAGTCGGCCGTCAGGGTGACTTGCCGTCCAATGCCAGCCTGCTGGTCGCCAACCCTTCGACTGCTCATTATTTGATAACAATGACCAGGTATCAAGCGGCTCTCCCCTTGCGGAAACCGTTTGCAGGTTGCCATGGAAGCTGACGAAGAACCAGGTATCTCCAATTTTGCTGGATTTCTCTGATAGTGGATCATTGTCGATATCAATAAACGGCTTACTCTTTGATTGTTTTCTCACCTGGCCTGAACTATCCAGACTGATAAACAGGGCAGCGCCATCGCCACAGAGCATGAAAAAATCGTCTTTTACAGTCGGATAAACCAGACTGCAACCCGGGGACTCGATCACATTGACGACTTTTCTTGAATCCAGATCAACCACGGATACAGAGGTTGCCGGCGTAAGGTTAAAAACCAGCATGAACTTCCCACTATCTGTAATTCCGGTGGCCCCCTTGTTTACAACCATTGCAGCCCTCTTCGGCGGCAATTCAATCTCAGCAAGCCGCTCCAGATTATTCATATCGTAAACAGTAACAAGATCCGACCTGTCTCCACGAGTTCCACGGCTGTAGTAGGTTTCCCCCACATACATTTCCTGTCGGCTAGCGGATACATCAAACGTTGCGAAGTTGCCTGCGCTCATCATGCCTTTGAAGCGCCCTGTGTGTGTGTCAACAAGACTAAAAGCGCTATCTGGCAGGCTACCGAACCCAAAGTCATGCACAACCGCGTAGCTGGCAGGGTATGGTGTATCCAATGATTCAGATATCAGCAGAGGCTCGGCGGCAAGCGGGTCAGGAAAATTCTCCGCATTTGCCGGGGTAGAAAAAGCTAATAACAGCAACGTACACAGCTTCACGCCACCAGCCCAATCGTTAAGACGTTCATTCTTGTTTTTCATACTGTCATTTAACCCCGCCTACTGTTTGTCCATCATATGCACAGATGATCTTGACTTGCATTTTTATTATATAGTACCCTAACTTTAAATATTAGTACAAGTGCTCTAATTTTGGCTATCACATCGAAACTACCAAGTAGCCGGAAGGCTAAGCAATTTACTGGCACTCGCAAAGATCAAATTATCGAAGTAGCGCGAACACTGATGATAGATGAAGGTTTATCTGCTGTGACGATGCGGCGGGTTGCCAGGGAATCAGGGATATCACCGGGCAACCTTCACTATCATTTCTCGAACTACGAGCTGATGCTTGGGGCGCTTCTTGACGCTGTACTAGAACCCTATCTGATCAAGTTCGAGACCCTGAAGGCTGAATCCCAGGGTAACCCCGTCACTGCCCTGACCGCCGTACTGGAATATGTCTTAGATGATCTTGCTAGTAAAAAGACCGCAATGTTCTTTCCAGAACTCTGGGTACTTGCCAACAGGGATGACAAAGCCGAACAGCAAATGGGTAAGCTCTACGACACTTACATGGGCGTTCTTATTGGGCTTATCAATGATATCCGGCCTGATCTCAGCAAGAAAAGAACAAAGGAAATAGCACTCTATATTTGCGCTTCAATTGAAGGACAAACGGTTTTCATTGGTTATGAAACGACCTATAAACAACACCGAAAAGCACTGAAAAAAATCACATTGACGACCATCATGAAGCTGGTGATGGAAACTGATTAACAAATAACCTTGAGATCAAAACGAACTTCCAAATGAAATCATTAAGGCTCTGCTCTTTGACCATGGAACTCAGTTAAAACAATTGGGTTGGTCAAATGCCGAAAAAGTAACCTCAATGACCCCTGGGGCCGCGGGCCTCAAATGAGGCCCGCGCAATCAGGTAGTCTCTTTTTAAAAATTGTATTTTAAGCTGACACCCCACCACTTGGGCTTGCCGTAGTATTGCTCTGTCATTCCAAAGACTGCGTCCGTTGATAGATCGAAGGTCTGAACCAGGTACTCCTCATCGGTGACATTATCTATAAAGGCCACCGCTTGCCAACGATCGTCACTGGTAGTGTAGCTTACTCTAACGTTACTCAAGCTGTATCCGTTTTCAGTGACAGCTGGGGCCTGGGTGAGGGAAAAGTAGTGTTCGGATCGATACATGGTATCGAATTGAACGGCAATGACCCCAATGTCGAGCATCCATTCTTTGCGAATCATCAGGTTGGTCGCCCATTCCGGAGACTGCACTGAAGTGGTATCAACACCGCCGGGAAGTTCGACGTCGATATCGTTATAGGCGATGCCAACGAGCACATCCCAACCGTCGCCGGGTGATAGTTGGGCTTCGATTTCAAAACCCTGACTGTCGGCTTCTGCATTGACCGTCAGCGTATCGATACCAATAATATTAAAAGCCTGATAGTCCTCGTAGTCGTAGGAGTAGGCGGCGACGTTAATCCTGGCCAGGCCATCCATGAAACTCCACTTAGCACCAACCTCGAACGCATCCAGTTGTTCTGGGCCATAGGACATTGTCGCGTCGTTATAGTCTGAAGGAGGGCTCAATGGGAAAATCGGCGCATTGAAGCCAGCGCCCTTGACGCCTCGGTTCCAGCTAACGTAGTAGAGCGAGTTTTCGTTCGGCAACCAGTCAAGCGACAATCGTGCGGAAACTTCCGTGTCGTCTGTAGATCCGCTGTAAGTTGCTAAAGTAGCTAGATTGTTCATGTTGGTCGATGAGTCAAAATTTCGTGCTTCTGGGTCGAGGAATTCGACGACATTGATGGCGTATTCGAAATCTTTCTCATCTTTTATGGCCCGTGCCCCAACGACAAGATTAAGGGTCTCTGATAATGCATACTCGATTTGACCAAACACAGAAGTCGATTGTAGATCAGACGTGTAGGGGTTACTTAGACCCGCCTCCGCGCCTGGCGTGGGGGCAGGACCAACAAATGGATCTGTAATAGCGCCGTTTGAATCTTTGATATCCAGATCCAGATAGTAAACACCGACTACCCATTTCATGGACTCGTTTTCCCCATTCAAACGAAATTCCTGAGAAAACTGTTCGGCGTCTGTGTTAAGAAAGAAATTGAATACGGGTGCCGGAGATGCATCAGAATCCTCAATGTATTTACGTTCAACGGTAGAAAGATCAGTAATTGAGGTAAAGGAAACATTATCGAAGTCATGCTTGATCGTTAGACTGTATCCACGAGTCTCCAGATCGTTGTAGCCAGGATCGTCATAGTCTCCTGCGAAGACATCTCCATCTGTATCCTGGTAGCCTAGGACATAGTTGAATAGATCGGGCGTGAGTTCGCCGGGTTCACCCAACGAGGTGACATGTTCAAAGAAACCAGTGTCTATGTCCTGGTCTGCCCCACGCAGGCTGAGCAGCACTTCCGTCTGGTCGGAAGGCTGCCAAAGGAACTGTAGTCTGTAAGAACTATCATCGGCGTTGTTGAGATCACCCCCCAATCTGTTTGTCACATAGCCGTCGTTGTCGTGGGTTGTTACTGAGAGTCTTGCTGACAAGGTGTCCGAGAGAGCCCCGCCGATAGCGCCTTCAAGCTTTATTTGATCATAGTCGCCAAACGTGACTTTTGCATAACCTTCCCTCTCCTGACTTGGTTTAACAGAAAGGAAGTGTGCCAGACCTCCGGTCGCATTCCGCCCATAAAGCGTACCTTGTGGGCCCTTCAGGATTTCAACTCGCTCCATATCGAAGAGAGCAAAACCAGCACCTGACATTTGGGAGATATACACTTCGTCAAGGTAGATAGCGACCGGGCTCTCGACGTTCGTTGTGAAGTCGTTTGCCGCTACCCCACGTATCGCCATGGCATAGTTGGCTTCGCCGTTAGGTTGAACAGTCGATACTCCAGCGGCCATGCGCGTGACTTCCTGAGCATTGCCGTAGCCCAGCGCTTCGAGTTGGTCACCTGTCATCGCTGTTATGGCGATACCAACATCTTGAATGTTTTGTTCGCGTTTCTGTGCAGTAACAACAATCTCTTCCAGCACTGCTGCCACGGCACTGGTGCTAACCAATGCAGCGCAGATAACGAAAATCAGTTTCTTAGAATTAGCCATAAGACGTTCACTCTTGTTTTTCATACTGTCATTTAACCCCGCCTGCTGTTTGTCCATGGTATGTACAAATGATCTTGACTTGCATTTTTAATGCATAATACCTTTCCCTTAAATAATAGTACAGGTGCTCTAAATTTCCCAGAAAAACCTTAAAAAACTTAACCTGTTATGCATATGGCCGCATAATAGGGCATATTTTAGTTTCTTCTAATGTTGGTGATTAACTTGTTATGTAATAGTGGACATGAGTTATTCTAAGAACATTATGCGTCTGACGATCATGCGGACAGAAATGACCTGTACCTGTGACCATTCTCACCAAATACCTGACAAATGCAGCCCATCGGTGGATGATTGTGTTGATCGACAAGACCCTGAATCGCGGTATAAACCTTTGAGTAATGCGTGACAGAGAGAACAACAGAACCCATGCCTGCGGCCAGGCACGAGAACTTTGACCTAAGGGATCTGCCTGACTCCTTTTATGCAGACCCATATCCTGTTTATCGGCTTTTGCGGGAGAAGGCGCCGGTGCTCGAACTTCCGGGCGGAGGCTATTTCATTTCGAATTACGAACACCTGATGCACGTATACCGGGATGCCAGGCGCTTTTCATCAGACAAGTGCACTCAATTTGGGCCAGTCTTTGGCCAAAATTCACTGCTTTTTGAGCATCATACGACCAGCCTGGTTTTTAACGATCCGCCCCTGCATACAAATGTCAGAAAGGCTATCGGCAATGCATTGTCGAACAGGATGGTTGTCGAGATGCGGTTGGGCGTTGAATCTCTTATTGATGAATTGCTTGATGATATTGCAGACAGGAGACAATTCGATCTCATTGCAGATTTTGCCTCGGCCATACCGATTGAAATCATCGGCAATATGCTCGCTGTGCCCAGGGCAGAGCGGGGCCCGCTTCGAAGATGGTCATTGGCGATCCTGGGCAGCCTGGAAGTCGGTCTTGATCAGCCCCGGCTTGATGAAGGCAATCGATGTGTATCGGAATTCCTCGATTACCTCCGTGAATTCGTACCTCGCAGGCGCGGCGCTATGACTGAGGCAGACGATGACATACTGATCAGGCTGCTTCGCTGGGAATCTGATGGCTATCGACTGACCGAGTCTGAGTTGTATCACCAGTGCATCTTTCTGCTCAACGCCGGACACGAGACGACGACAAATCTGGTCGGCAATGGCGTTGAACTGATGATGCGTTTCCCGGATGTTCTGGGACAACTCAAACAACAGCCTGGGCTAATCGATTCTGCGATTGAAGAGGTCCTCAGGTATGAGAGTTCCAACCAGTTGGGGAATAGAACAACGACGGAAGATATTGAAATAGACGGTGTCCAGATACCAGCGGATACTGTGCTGACGCTTTGTATCGGTGCGGCGAACCGGGACCCGGCGGTGTTTGAGAATCCGGATGTTTTCAACATCGAACGAAACCCGAACCCTCATCTTGCATTCGGTAGCGGTATTCATACCTGTGCAGGACTGAATGTTGCCCGGCTTGAAGGTCGCATCGCCATTGGTAAACTGATAGCCCGTTTCCCGAGCCTTGAGTTAACCAGTGCAGGTCAGCGAGCTCATCGAGCCAGGTTCCGGGGGTTTGAGTCACTGCCGATGTCGACGGGGGAGTGAAACTTCTTCACAACCAATTGATTTATGGAAGGTAAACAGCAATGACAGTTAAAGGAATCCACCATGTTGCCTATCGATGCAGGGACACCCGAGAGACAGTAGATTTTTACCGCGACCTGCTGGGCATGGAATTCAAGCTCGCGATGGCTGAGAACAGGGTCCCCTCTACCGGTGAGCCTGACCCCTACATGCATGTATTTATGGACGCAGGTATGGGCAATGTGCTGGCCTTCTTTGAGTTACCGAATTCACCTGAGATGGGCAGGGATGAGAACACGCCGGAATGGGTACAGCACATTGCCTTTGAGGTCGGCAGTTTTGATGAGTTGATGGGTTACAAGAGCAGGCTGGAGGCGGCAGGGCTCGATGTGCTTGGCCCGACAAACCATGGGATCTTTGACTCAATTTATTTTTTCGACCCCAATGGTCACAGACTGGAGCTGGCCGCAAACAAGGGCACTGATGAGCAGCTCAGGGAACTGAAAAATGTCGCCGATGACATGGTCGATGAGTGGTCTGTGACAAAGAGGGCGCCAGCACATGCTGCATGGGTGCACGAACTTGAGTAAAAAACTCTAAAACAAAACCTTCACGATTATTAACATTTGCATAGCATTTCTGCCATTCCAGGAATAAGAACGGAGAGCAGGTTTGTGAGGTTAGTGGCGAAGGCCTGGATTTCGCCGAGATAGTTGAATACGGTCGTGAAACGGGTGGCCTGGTTCACTACATTACCGCAACAAACGTGACCGGGCAGCGGATAGCTATCTGGAATTTACAGCCGGTGATTATGACCAGACAAAGTTAGAAGGCGCAGTTGGTGGTGGACTAACCGAAAATATTTCTGGCCGTGTCTCTGTTCAATATATATGGGGTAGCTAGTGCGTCCACAAATCCGCCATGCGGACACTTTCGCAATCTTCGGGAAGTGCGCTTTATAGCGGTTATTCTCCCTTAGTTGAGCATTTTCCTGAGAAATTCGCTTTGCTTTGGGAGAAAAGCCTGCCGGACTTGTAAGCGTGTCAATTAAGCCTCTTAGCAGCGGCGAACTATTTTATTGCGCTGTATGGTATTGACCAATTAACGCTAAAATTGATGACAAAGCTCCATCAAATTATTTTCAAATTGCCACTGCCTTTTCCCAAGACGCAAAGGCGCGCCAAAGCCACGCCAAAGCCACGCCAAAGCCACGCCAAAGGCTCGCAGTCGAAAATGTCGATAATTTTGGCTGACACCAAGTGACGCCCAAGATTGAATCGATTGTACATTTCTGAATGGCTCAAGGGCCAATTCTGGCCGATTGGGCGTTAACTTGTCTGCACCAAACCGTACACAATTGTTAGGAAGGGTTTTGTCCCATCATCTGTTTGGTTCGCTATTGCCTTTATCTACTTTCAATCGTTCGTATTCAGTCCGAAGTTTAATGACATAGGCCTCGTCGGGTGATCCCAGTTTCAGACTGAGCTCGGCATGCTGCAACGCCAGGTCCCAGTTTCCGATCTGAACGTATGATGCCGCAAGGTTTCGGTGGCCGTATGGGTCTGACGGGTGCAATTCGGTGACCCTGGTCCAGAGGGACAGCGGATTGTTCCAGACACTCACCTGCACCTGGGTTATTAGTAACAGAAAACTGATATAGGTGACGCTGAATATGCTTGCCACGAGTCGGGAAACCCCAAGTCTGGTCCAAGCTGCAACAATTGCCAGCGCCGTCAGTAGCGACAGGGGAACCGTTGCAAGGTAAACGTAATGGTCCGTTCCCTTGGCAGGACCTACATGGATAAGTCCGGAAACTGGTAACAGCGTAACGATATAAAAAGCGAACAACAAAAAAGGCCAGGTGTAACCTCTTTTAAGTAACACAAGAGTCGATACGGTCATGACTGTGAGGAACGCGCTGCCCGGTAGCCAGAATCGCCAGCTAGCCAGGTAACTGACCTCCTGAGGATAGGGATAAAAAGGAGATAGTTTTACCGGCCAGAAATAGTGTGTAACGTAAAACCAGCTGTTATCGATAGCATTAAGGGTGCTCGCCCAGACGGGCAGTTTTGCGGTCCCTGGCATGGCCTCTGATTGTGTCGACAGGGTTACCAACACGATCACCGCGCTGAGGACGATATAGTGCAGCTTCTCCACACCGAGCATGAACAAGCTGTTCAGGTTTCTGACCCTGTTCAAAGGAGCGATGTCCAGTATCAGCATCACCACGGGTATGGTCACCGCCATCGGTTTCGCTGAGATGGATAAGCAGAAGAATAGAAACGGCCACGCATGATCCCGGAACTTTGCGTTAGCCAGCGTGTTCAATCGAAGATAGGTGAGCAGACTGGCCAGAGCGAAAGCCGTATAGAGTACGTCCTTTCTTTCGACGACCCAGGCTACGGATTCCACGTGCTGTGGATGCAGTGCAAAAATCAGTGCGGTGAGAAATGCCACCCATATTGAAAATTCGTTGGTCTGGTGGAACCGGGTGAGGAGATTGACGACCAACCAATAAAGCAGCAGTACATTAATGCAGTGGAGCGCGAGGTTTGTCAGGTGATGTTTCCCGGCATCGTCCCCGAAGACTGAAAAGTCGAGCGCATGTGATAACAAGACGACCGGATGCCAGTTGGCCCGATGCGCCTCGGTGAATATTGATACCAGGTTATTGGCATTCAGTTCGTGAATCCAGGGGTTTTCCAACACGAACGGAATTGTGTCCCACACAAAATAATGGTGCCTGACTTCAAGGTAGGCCAGCAAAGTCAAAGCGATCAGGACTGCGAGGTGCAGCAAAACAGTTTGCTTCTCGGTCATGCGTGCAAGGTTCAAAGGCATTAAACGATACTACCTAAAGCCGGGTTATAGGGGAAAGGGTACTGACAAACAAACCTGTTAGCATTGACGGTATCGACCGATGGGTGAACACATACAACCGCCACCAATACCCCTGCAGATATCCTTTTCTACGCTGTCTGACTCTACTAAAGATAATTACTGGAAGTGTCGAGTATGGTATAGATGTGTGTACTGGTCATAACAAGAATAACGGAGATAGCTCGTGTCTAAACTCGAAGGAAAAGTAGCGCTTATAACTGGTGCTGGAAGTGGTATTGGTAGAGCTAGTGCAATTCATATGGCGCAGGCTGGTGCTGCTGTCATGTGTAGCGATATTGACTCTCAAGCAGCTGAGGGTACTGT
>JABJED010000181.1 GCA_018665025.1 Gammaproteobacteria bacterium | reverse complement strand
GTGTCGCCCTGTTTTCGCGATTGGTCGAGTCGAAGCGAGAACCTGGCGTCGCCAACACCTGCTAACGCTTCTATTTCATCCACCTCTACGTGGGTTTCGGTGATCACACCCGAACGTTCGCATTCATCAACTAACATTCCCAGGATATCTTTCGCGGAACGAACGCAAAACAACTGACCGTGTTTTCGCTCCTCGTACTCTATATCGTGCTGTTCGACCATGGCGATAAAATCCCATGCCGTAAATCGACTTAAAGCTGCAATGCAGAAATGGGGGTTCGCTGACACATAGTTGCCGGGTTCAACATAGAGATTCGTGAAGTTGCATCGCCCGCCTCCGGACATCAGTATTTTCTTTCCAACCTTATTGGATTTCTCCAATAGCAACACACTTCGCCCGCGCTCTGCCGCAGTCATCGCACACAAAAATCCAGCAGCGCCAGCACCCAGGACGATCACGTCATAGTGGTTTGATTCGGTCAACATATGGAATCCTGCTTCGAAGTGACACACAATTGTTCCGCACTACACCCTCGTGAGAACTCGTATAACGTGATCGGTGTCAGTATCTCACACACGTATATCTCAAAAAGCCTCTGCCGCTATTGTTACACCCTTTTACCAAAGACTCGATCGATTACCATATACTCGACCGAGGGACGTCTATGAGCGGTGTACAGCAATAATTGTACCTATAGATGAAACCCTGGCAGAGAAACCAAACAACAAGTCATCGCCGGCGACTACGGCGTCTATATTTAGTGATGAAGTATCAGTTGGTCACGCAGAAAGATAACAACCACGGTAGTGTCTGGAGAACCGGGGGGCGGTTCAGAGCTTCATCGGTATCACTTCTTCAGCACCTCAGGCCATCTTCAGAGCAACAATCACTTTGCCGCCAGCGGCCCGCGATAATCGCTGCCAAGAAATTGCAGTTTGCAACTACTAGCCATTATGCAATTTATAAAGCATACCGAAATGCAACTCAGGGTGTTCCTCCGGGTCGCGCATGTTTAAGAAGATTTTCGAAAAATTCATATATTTATCTTCTATATCAATAACTTAAAAATATTTTCTGACCTGATACTGCAAGCTGGCACGACGATTGCATTCTCTAGTCTGCCCCGGAAAGGATCCCGATGCTTACTTTACAGAATGACTTTAGAGGAGAGACACGAATGGAACTGAAACTCGTAGCAAGCAACAACACAAATCTACTGCCGAAGACAGAAGCACCTACTCCTGTTATCGATATAGCTCGTGGTGTTTCCCACGACCTATGCAATGTACTTTGCTGGATGAATGGTTATCTGCAAGAACTCCGAGAGTATTGTGGACCAGAGGGCCTACCGTTGATTAAAGAAATCGTGCAAGCATCTTCTGAAATAGAGCAACTGACTAAGCAATTAAGCCAGGTCGGTCGCCCTCAGTTGGATGATCCAAAAAAGTCTATAAACATGGGAGAACTTCTCTTACAGCAAGCAGAATTCGTCGGTAATCTTTATCCCGACATTACGATCAACCTAAACATTGATACTGTTTCGACTGTAGTCGGTCACGAAGACAAGATGAAACGAGTGATGCAAAACTTGTTATTGAATGCTTGTGACGCGATGCAACAAAATGGGACTATCGAACTGGGGGCGAAAAAAATCGACGGAAGTACCGTCCATTGTTGGATTTCAGACGATGGTTACGGGATGTCTAAGACAATACAAGATAGAGCTTTCGACCGTTATTTCACCACCAAAGGTAACAAAGGCACGGGTATCGGGCTGGCAAACGTCAAGCAAATCGTAGAGGAGCACGATGGTAATGTATCGCTTACTTCTGTGGTCGACAAAGGCACTACTTTCGACCTGTACCTGCCGTTCAAAAACGCAAATGTTTCCTGTACAGCGTAGCAGCAAATTGAGGGAGCCGTGCCCCATTACCGGTGAGACTGTCCGGTGATGCATCACGATCCCAAAATCGATCTTCAAGAGTTAACACGCTTAACATTAAACATTAATCACGCTCAGTTACCCACAGGCATGGCGTGGTGACACAGACAGTACGCCAACGAGTTGTCTGCGGAGAGTGAATCCAGAAGGCAAAGGCGTGGTCTCTGGTCTGAACCGATCCCTGTAGCTGCCTTGGACTAGAGGTCAGGGACTAGTGGACAGGAACTAGAATTCAACTTGATAAGCGATGTAGCCCTCTGGCAAAGTCCTTCTTGGCAGTTACCCCCCATATTTTCCAGCACTTTTTCTTTAGACATCCCTGCTGACAATCGCGAGGCCAAACTAATTTGGCAGCTTCGAAACTTGAGGCAGGGCGCATATTATGAGTCCCTCCCATAGGGAAACTGTTAGGCAACTATATGGGAACTTATAAACAGTATTGGTAATCTAAGACCAGGAACGTAGCGCACGCCATTCGTCATCGGTACCGAGTGCCGCGCTATCCGCATCATAGCTGTATAGCCAGTGTTGCTGTGGTGAGAATCCACCTTCCAATCTCGCGCTGGTACTGCGGAATCGCGCGTTACGCGACTCAATCTGCTCTGGGGTATCGACGTGGTACCAGCCCTCTGCGCTTCTTGACTGCTGCACCAACAGGCTTGCTCGGTCATATCGTAGAGATTCATAGTGTTTAAGCGCGACAAGCGGAGAATCGCCGCGAAGTTCGAGGGTGCGCGCTAAGACCCAGGCATCTTCCAGTGATTGGACTGCACCCTGAGCGTGATAAGGCAACATGGCGTGCGCAGCATCGCCCATCAGCGCAACTCTGCCGTTTACCCAGGAATCAGGCGGTTCACGGTCGTGCAGGGCAGTGACAAAGATTGTCGGTGTCGCTTCAATAATTTGTTTCGGACGATCGTACCAGCCATCAAAAGCGGCGATCACCTCCTCCCGGGTCGCTGTTTGTGACCAGGATTCCCTGAGGGGATCATTCGTCCTTCCCAGCGCTAACCAGTTGAATTTTTTACCACCTGAAACGTAATAGTAAACAAAGGACAGGCGCGGTCCCATATCGACACAGGCTGACACCGGGATGTCCAGATGAGAGATAGCATCACTATCGATTACTCCTCGCCAACTGGCGTAGCCAGAATCCCTTGGACTGCCGGATTTAAATACCTGTTCACGCACAATCGAATGAATTCCATCGGCACCAATGATGACATCGCCTTCAATTCGATGGCCATCAGTTGTGGTTACCCAGGCGCTATGCTCATTCTGTTCTACAGATGCAACACGGGTACTCATGAGAAGCCTGGATGAATCAAGTGGGGCCGTCAGAAGGTTTATCAGGTCAGCGCGATGAGCATGGTAGTACGCGTGCCCATAGGTTGCCTTTACCATCGGCTGCAAAGGTGTTTTCAGGACGGTTTCGCCCGTATCCCAAACACTATATTTATGAAAGTCAGGTTCTGTGCAGAACTGTTTTAGTTGTTCTCCCAGACCAAGTTGCTCGAGCACTCGAACACCGTTAGGACTTAGTTGAATACCGGCACCTACCGTTGTCAGAGCAGGTGCCTGCTCTATCAATACGTAGTCAATCCCCAGTTGCGCCAGGGACAATGCCAGTGTAGATCCACCAATCCCGGCGCCAACTATAATAATTTTCATCCAATTGCCCGACCCTGATCACGAGGACGATACTATATTAGTAGGGTCGAGAGGATAGCAAGTCATGGAAGCTCAGACGATGAAGCAGTCGGTCAACACGCATACTTTCTGGCAGGCCTTCTACCCTCGACAACAGAATCGGTTATCTTCAGTAAAGCGGGCGACACTTCTTACCGTGCAAATTGAGGTTTGTTACAACGGGAATATAACGACTGCCTTAGTCTGTTAGCAGACAAAATCAAATATCATTCCCTGGCAAAACAGTATCGGCGGCAAAGAACTCAAAGGAGAATTATGAGCGCCTACCACCCCAACAATGAATCAAAAGTCAGTCGCCGCGCAAAAACCAGCCTTCGCACCAATGACACTTTACGCATAGGTTAAATTTGACGACTACATCAACGTATACAGCAAGAGCATTTATTTGGCTTTTTACACATATGCTATGATCAGGCCTAATAGAGAGCGAAGACACCTGCCACCACAGAGCGGTACCAGAATCCTCTGGACTCGTACGTCGAGCGACCAGCATGACGTAAATATGCTGCGGTTACTGATAAAATACCAAGTTTGAACCTCAGGTATTCGCTCAAATTTCGCTGGCTGACCTCAGCTTTATTGGATATTAAAGCGTAAGGGGAAGCAGATCCCTTCACTGACAACGCCCGAACATTGATCGAGCAGGGAAAAATTGATAATGGCCAACACACTTACTCTAGAGGCTTTGGCAGAACGTCTGGACCGACTGGAATCAAAAGAGGCGATTCGCGACATTGTTACCGCTTATGCCATTGCCTGCGATGAACACGACATGGATAGACTGATGAGTCTGTTCAGTAATGATGCCTGTTTTGACGCTCCCAATGGTTCAATGGTGGCAGACGGAAAGGAAGCAATACAAACGATGTTTGAACACACATTTAAGATTCGTGGTCCTGCTTATCATTGGACGCACGATACCACCGTCGTAATAGACTCCGAAGATCCTGACAAAGCGCAAGGATTGGTACTCAGTCACGCAGAAACGACACCCAATGGCGTTGTTTCAATTGCTGCTATGCGCTACGCCGATGATTATCGGCGAGAACCGGACGGTCAATGGCGTTTCTGTAAACGCGTTATTTCGTTCCTGTATTACGTTCCTGCCACTGAATACAGCCAGGGTCTAAATCAAGCCAACCGCGTGCTGATGGGCGATACCCGGTTTGAGGCAGATTACCCCGAGGCGCTCCCAGCGTGGCAGAGCTTCATCGATAATCACGGTCCTTTAGAGTTAGGATGAGTACTGTCGTGACTAATAACCCTCGCCACGAAGAAATGATGGACCTGGCAACCAGGGCTCTGGATCATTTTCAGAATCACACAACCGACATGGCGCCTGAGCCGATGCTAATGCCGGTCGAGGCTTATACCAACCAGGAGCGATACGCCGCTGAACGTGAACGTATCTTCAAAAACCTTCCACTCGCTTTAGCATTATCATTAGAACTTCCGGAAGCAGGCGATTATAAGGCGATGACAGTGATGGAAACGCCGATCATCCTCTGCAGAAATGATCAGGGACGCGTCAAATGTTTCCTGAATGCATGCCGGCATCGCGGTGCCCGCCTTTGTGAAGATGGACGCTCTTCCAGTCGGGTTTTTGCATGCCCGTATCACGCCTGGACCTATGACCGAGATGGCTCCCTCATAGGAAGATACGCTGAGGAAACATTTGGGGAATTAGATTATTCGCAGTACGGGTTGACAGAGTTACCGTGCGAAGAACGCAGTGGTCTAATCTGGGTCAGTTTGACGCCGCATGCACATTTCGATCTGGATGAGTGGCTTGGCGATTTCGCCGCAGAACTTGATACGCTAGCGCTCACTGACTGGCATCTGCACGAAAGTCGGGTACTGAAAAGTCCCGGCTGGAAAATCACGATGGATGGTTATCTTGAAGCCTATCACCACAACCTGGTTCACGGTAAGACCGTCGGGAAACACACCGTTGGGAACCTGCTGGTACTCGATACCTATGGACCGCACCAGCGATTAACGTTTGGTCGCAAGACATTAGGTGACCTGACTGTGCAGGAAAAATCAACGTGGAATCCCGAACAGCATATTCGCCTGATTCATTCCTGTTTCCCCAACCTGTCCATTTCCGGCATCCTCGGTGATCATTGCCTGGTTAGCCAGATATTTCCCGGCCCTGAGCCTGACAGCACGGAGACCGTCCAGTATATTCTGGCTGCTAGCCCCCCAGAAACGGAGGAACAGATTGACGCTACCGAAAACTTTAGCGCGATGGTCTTACAAGCGGTTAAGGATGAAGATTACCGCATAGGCTTTGGTATTCAGCAGTCGATCAACTCGGGTGCCAATCAATCATTTGTTTACGGCAGGAATGAACCTGCCGTGCAAAATTACCACGCATGGGTTGACCGGTTTATGACCCAGGATGCCTAGATTCAATTCGATAAGGTTGCCACACTAAGCTCCGCCCTGGCCTGCTTTCCTTACTTCGCCATTTGCAAAGCGAAAGTGGAAAGGTGCATAAGGCTTGGGCCCCACCCCCTCTTTTGACAAAATATTTTTTAACCGCTATTTTCACAACATATCTAGCGTTAGGTAACGAAATGAGAATGAAATTTCCGTTCCATTACTGGTACATGCCATTTTTATTGTTTTTTCTACCGCAGAATTGCGTCGCGGCATCGGAGGAAAATACGGATAAATATATTGAAAAATATCCTTATGTTTATCACCTTGTGCAAAAAGAATTGTGGGACAAG
>JABJED010000180.1 GCA_018665025.1 Gammaproteobacteria bacterium | reverse complement strand
TATTTAAGTACTTTATTTAAGTACAACTAACTTCCCAGGATCAGCGTTTGCAGAATGCGGGCAGTCAACAGTATTCTGCATCCTACACCAACTGATCTTCAGGTTAACAACATGCCAGAACCACTCGATGGAATAACCGTCATTGAAATGACGATTGCAGTACAGGGGCCCGCTGCGGCTCTGTACCTGCGCGACATGGGTGCGCAAGTCATCAAAGTTGAACCACCCCTGGGCGACCCAAGTCGCTATGGCAGAGGCAGACAGAACGAAACGCCGGCTGGCACAATGGGGCCACAGTACGTTGCTGTTAATCGAGGCAAACGATCCATATGCATCGACCTCAAGACGGACGCCGGAGCAAAGGTCATCCAGTCTTTGCTGGCGACCGCTGATGTTTTCCTCACTAACTATCGTGAGCCAGCGCTGCAGAGTCTTAACCTTGGCTATGACCAGTTGCATCAACAATTCCCCAAACTGATCTACGCTTCTGTCAACGGATTTGGCCCTAAGGGGCCAGATGCCGATAAGGCAATGCTGGATGGGGTCGCGGCAGCCCGCGGCGGTTTGGTTCACCATACTGGTTACCCTGACAGAGAACCTTCGCTTGTGGGACCCATTGCTATTGATACCTCGGGCGCAATGCAGTTGGCACTAGGCGTCATGACTGCACTGCTTTCACGGGAACGACATGGTATGGGTCAGCGCGTACAAACAAGTGCACTTGGCGCCGCGCTTTGGCTACAACAATGGGAGCTAACACACGTAGCCATGACCGGCGCAAACCTGACGCGGGACGGCAATCATCATGCAAACATATCCGGGTTTTACGGCACTTATCTAACCAGCGATGGCGGCGCAATCATGCTGGCCCAGGTGATGGATCAGGAAGGCTGGGACTCGTTTTGTATTTTTGCTGATGCTCTTGAGCTCTCGCTGGACCCAAGATTCCAGACCCCCGGTCAGCGCCTGGGGGAAGGCATCACTGAAGAAGATACTGTAGAACTGCGAAGCATCCTGAAAACTGCCTTCGCCCAGAAGACGATGGCGCAATGGGTGGGCTTTCTCTACACGCAACCCGAGATTATTTGGGAACGGGTACGCGACTGGCAGGAAGTACTTGAAGATGGTCAAAGTTTTGCGAACGGTTACCTGGCTAAAATTAACGTTCCAGGGATAGGTGAAACCCTTACTGTTGGCAACTTAATCGCGCTAAGTGAAACCCCAGGTAGTGAAAAAGGTGACCCTCCGGAACTTGGCGAGGCTAACGAAGGCGTTCTTAACGGATTAGGTTTCAGTGACACCGAAATAGAAGATATCGAAAGCCACGCCACCAACGTGAGGGAAGAAGTGTTAAGGGAACTGCTCAAATCAGCAGATCTTGCCGCTAAATACCAAAAACCCTAAAGCAACAGGGCCAGCTTATCGAAAGTTGATGCCGGACGAGCTCGCGTCTACCCTACCCGGAATATCCTGTATGCTCGCTATTTTGTAGCTTAGGATTCGCAATGAAAGTCGATGCAAATATATCTGCCGACATGACCAAGACTGGTAGACAGGCGGCTCATCTGGAGTCCCTGGGATACGACGGCCTAAGAATCGCCGAGCTGAATCACGACCCATTCCTGCCGCTAGCGATTGCCGCCGAACATACTAACAAAGTCGAGCTACTGACCTCCGTAGCGGTGGCGTTTGCACGCAATCCGATGAGTATGGCGACCCTTGCTCACGACCTTAATGCTTTCTCACAAGGCCGAATGATATTAGGCCTGGGTTCTCAGGTGAGACCGCATATCGAAAGGCGATTCAGCATGCCCTGGTATAAGGCGGCACGACAGATGCGAGAATTCATAGCAGCCATGAATGCCATCTTCGACTGCTGGTATGACGGCGAGCGACTCGATTATATTGGTGAATATTACGAACATACCTTGATGCCAGCGACCTTTACACCCGAGAATTTGGACTTTGGTCGCCCCCGAATCAATTTGTCGGCTACGGGGCCGCTCATGACAAAAGTGGCCGCGGAAGTTGCAGACGGCATGATCATGCACCCCTTTTCATCGGAAAAATACATCCGCGAAGTCACCTTACCGGCTATTGAAGCGGGTCTGGCCGTCAGTGGGCGGACATTGAATGAGTTCCAACTGGACTACGCCCCTATCATCGCCACCGGGGCTAATGAAGAAGCCATTTCCCAGGCGATTGAAGTTGCCAGGGACAGAATTGCCTTTTACGGCTCGACAGAAGCCTATCGCCCCGTTCTTGAGATACATGGTTGGGGCGATTTACAGACCGAGCTTAACTTTCTCAACAAGCGGCAACAGAAAGAAGAGATGGCCCGACTCGTCGACGACGAGGTGTTGAACACCATTGCCCTGATCGGAACACCCACGGAAGTTATCAACTCAATGAAGCAGAGATTTGGCGATGTGATCAGCCGAACAGGATTCAGCGTGCCGTCGCTGCCTGACTCAGATCATGCCGACCTTATTGCACAGCTCAAACAGGGAGGTTGATCCTACGATTAGGCCTGGAGATTTCTCCACCAGTACCCTGGACACACTACCCGCCATCAAGGATACGAGCGAACCTGGGGAACCTCTGATTAAGGTCCAGGATCACTCAATATGCTCCGCTCCAACCGCCTGAATCTTCACGCGATAAGGTTCTCGCAAATGAATGTAGAGCATCACCAGAACGCTGTAACCGAGTAAGAGCAGCCAGCCGGTATTACCGATGAACTCCCACGAAGAATAAATCCCGTAGCCGTAGATAAGGACCGCAAGCAGCGGCAGAACCTTCATCATCAACACGGGCAATTTGAAGGGAGCCCGGCGGTACGCCTCGGGGTTTCGCTTTGCAAGATTATAAAGAGAGAGCACAGGGAACAACCCGAAGATGGCACCTACGGCGTTACCCAGAATCGCCACGTAGTTCAACGTCATTCCCGTCAATATCGGCGTAACCCCCACGACAAAAAATACTGTTAGAAAGATGTACGGGGTCCCGAACCTATTGACGACCGCTAGTTTAGCGGGCAACCAGCCATCTTCCGTCGCCATATATAGACCCCGCGTGCACCAGGCAAAAATGGCGTTTAGCGAGGTAACCAGCGCGATCATAATGCCGCCGGCAATAAAAGCGACATAGACCCCG
>JABJED010000179.1 GCA_018665025.1 Gammaproteobacteria bacterium | reverse complement strand
CCGTGGCTGCGCCACTCCGGTCGAGATGACGGGAACAGCCTTGAGCGAGTAATTTCTTGTTGTAGATGTTCATGGACAGCCTTGAGCGGGGTAATTTCTTGTTGTAGATGTTCATGAACAGCCTTGAGCGGGTAATTTCTTGTTGTAGATGTTCATGAACAGCCTTGAGCGTTGCTTGTCACGGTCTTACTGGGATCTTGTGGCGGTGAGCGGGAATGGGGAGATATGGCGACCGCGAGAGTTTCAGGCGAGATCTCTCCGCTCCGTGGCTGCGCCACTCCGGTCGAGATGACGGGAACAGCCTTGAGCGAGTAATTTCTTGTTGTAGATGTTCATGGACAGCCTTGAGCGGGGTAATTTCTTGTTGTAGATGTTCATGGACAGCCTTGAGCGAGTAATTTCTTGTTGTAGATGTTCATGGACAGCCTTGAGCGGGTAAATTTTTGTTGTAGATGTTCATGGACAGCCTTGAGCGGACACTTTCTTATCGCAGACGTTCATGGAAAGCCCAAAAAATGAATGTTATCATCGGGATACGACACTACGAGGGTCAAGTCTTGGTTTTCCGGACTGATCCAAACTAATATTAAGAGAGGGCAATCTAATGGGCGATATCGCGTTGTTTACGAGCCAGGGGCTGGACTATCTGTTTCGCTGGGGTCACTTCATGGCAGGTATTACCTGGATCGGAGTTCTGTATTACTTCAACTTTATTCAGGGTGAGTATTTCAAAGAAGCGGAAGATGCGCATCGCTCTGGAGCGATTCAAAAATTGGTGCCTCGCGCGCTGTGGTGGTTCCGATGGGGTGCCATGTTTACGTTCCTTACCGGTGTTGTACTGCTGGGGTTCCGGGGTGCGGGGCTTTCCTACGATATTACTGTGGGTGCAACCCTGGGCACATTGATGTTTCTTAATGTCTGGCTGATCATCTGGCCAGCACAGAAGATTGTTATCGCTTCTGCAACCCAGGTTGCACAAGGTGGCGAAGCACTAGCGGAGGCGGCAGGAGCTGCACCCAAAGCGGCGTTGGCCTCACGGACTAATGTACTCTTTTCAGCGCCGATGCTCTTTTTCATGGGTTCTAGTGCCCATTTGGGGGGTAACGGTCTTGTTACAAACGCGAGCACTGTTAGCTTAGTCGTTGTCATGCTGCTGATTCTTGCACTGGAAGCGAATGCGATATTCGGTAAGCCGGGTCCTATGGCTAAGGTATCGGGCGTCATAGGGTGTAGTTTAGCCTTGACTGCCGTTCTTTACGGACTCATGGTTGCACTGTAACAAGAGAAAAACCTGTTATGAAAGGGCTCCGGTAGGAGCCCTTTTTGGTAAAGCGAAAGGTGATTGACCAGAAATTTATGTCAGACCAGAAAGAAAATATCCCTTCCATAAAGCCCGCTCAGGATGAGGTTGCGTCCTATAGGCGAAGTGGCCGATCCGAGGCACCAAAGCAAAGTAATTTCAACGGTTTGCTGGTGTTTGTCATCGTGCTTATGGCAATCATGATGGGTATTGGCGGCTACACGCTCTTCGAGGTTCAGGAGAAGCTCGAGCGCTCAAACCAGTTACTTGAACAGGGGCAGGAAAACATCCGT
This sequence comes from Gammaproteobacteria bacterium, assembly GCA_018665025.1. Taxonomy (GTDB): domain Bacteria; phylum Pseudomonadota; class Gammaproteobacteria; order Pseudomonadales; family Azotimanducaceae; genus UBA9659. The sequence continues at coordinate 5,244 of JABJED010000179.1, read as the reverse complement.
CAGCTCGATAGCAGGCTGGCAGCGACAGGTACTGACGTCTCCAAGACTCTGCGGGACCTGAAAGCCCAGATGAATACAAACTTCACAGAGATAGACAAGCTGTGGGCGGTCTCTCACCGGCAGAATAAACCCGATATTCAGAAGAATGTTCGAGCAATTGCAGGCCTCAAGCGTGACCTGGGTGCGAAAGTTGACTCAATGAGTGTGTTGGTCAAGAAAATGTCATCCCAGTACCAGGCGATCCTGAATGAATTGTCCGGACTTCGGGAAGGCTTACGACAGGACAATGAAGAATTGATTACAGAAATAGCCTTGCTGCGGGGCCAGGTTCAGGATCAGGCAGTCGTCCAGGGAGCCACGAAGAGAAACCTGAATTCGCTTGACGGACAGATGAAGGAAATGCAGGCGGCGATTGATTCAATTGATGCGCACCGACGGCAGATTTCACAGAAGCTCAACGAACTCGAGAACAATATCCAGGCCTCTGGTAGCCCGATTCAGTAGCGCTTTTACCGACCTTCTATGGGTTGTTCTGCCAGTCCTCAAGAATATTCATCGCGTAGGCGTAGCCTTCGAAGTTCATCACCACCCCGTCTTCTGTGATTTCCACCAGCAGTAGAGAGTTAGTGACAAGATCTCCCTCCCTTCTGGATACCCCATTGATGTTCACCATGCGCAGGTCCGTGTCGGAAGCAAAAATATGTGTCGTGATCTGAATCTCAGGTAATCGACGAATCACGTGGGCGGGCAGGTCGTTGATGTCACCGGTTTTACCCGTGGTAACCGGGGCTGGAAACCTGGCCGGTTGAGCCGCGGTTAAACTCGAAGATGTCATGGGGGTGTCAACTGCGGCTGCGTTGGCAGGGACGAGTGAGTCAGCAGAAGGACTTATTGCCTGCGGCGCAATACCAGTCTCTGGCTGGGAGTTGTTGCCGAAATAGATGAAAACGCCAATGGAGTTGAATATTGCCAATAGTGCCAGCAGGTAAAGGAAATGCCTGAGCTGGAACCGATTGGGGGATGGTTCACCCCGCAGGCTTTTCAGGCCCGGTGTTTGTTTGCGTTCACGTTCCTGCTCCGATTTGTTCAGTGCATCAAGAATATATGACACGACGCTACCCCTGGTCTCGTGAATACAATGTTGGGATGCTCATCGCTTCTACGTCATTTAAATGTATCCAGGTGACAGGGTCGACGATACCGTTTGGAGATAAACCGGCTCTTCTTTGAAAATCCCGCACTCTTTCTTCCAGTGAATCATTGAAAGTGAAGCCTGCTTCGATAGGCGGCGAATGACCATCGATCATGTCCAGTTGTGTCACCAGCCAGTCAACTGCGGCACCACGGTCATTCTTTTTGAGCGGTGCTTGATAAGCGGGTGGCATGCGCCACAGCATCTGGGCAATGCCATTGTAGTTTGATTCAAACTCAGCCTGCGTCAGGTTTAATTGGTCTGATCCCGCGATCACGGTAAGGGTGCCATCCAGTATCTGTTTAAGCGTAAAATACTCAGTGTTTAGTTGAACAATAACCGGTCTGTCCAGTTCCCTCAGCTCTGGAAGCGTGGCGATGCTTTCGAGACACCTGAGCCCTATCGCTGTGGCAAGTTCGCAGGGGTTTGATGCTTTGTCGTCAAAGCTGGTTCCCCACAGGGCGAACAGGTCGTGATAGGCATCCGAAGCAGAAGCATGTCCCCGGATGCTTAGTTTGGCTGGCACCGGAACGGGTGGTGTCTGCACCAAAGATGTCGTTGCCGATGCAGGCTCGCTGGTCGCGATCTCAGTAACGCGGGGCGTAAACACCTCTGTGGGGAGCAGCGTCCAGACAGCTGTGATGGTCAGCAATACGGCAGCGGCAACGGCGACTATCCGAATGGGCTTCGCAATAGCGCGGCGAGGGCCAAGGACCTCATTAGCCGCACGACTAACAATTCGTGGTGTTACCTGTTGCTTGTGTTCGGCATAGGTCCCCAGTAGCGCACGATCACAGATAAGGTTAATAACTCGAGGGATACCGGTGCTGATTCGGTAGACGCTTTTCATTGCAGACCGTGTGAAAAGTTCCGGTTGGCCATGAGCAATAGCCAGACGATGGGTAATATAGGCTTCGGTTTCGTTTGAATCGAGAGCGCTCAGATGAAATCGTGCGATGATTCGCTGGCTGAGCTGCCGCAGGCTTCTGTCTTCCAGCATTTCCAGCAGTTCTGGTTGTCCCAGCAGAATGATCTGCAGTAACTTTCGCTCGTTTGTCTCAAGGTTGGTTAACAGTCTCAGTTGTTCAAGGAGTTCATAAGAAAGGTTCTGGGCTTCATCGATGATGAGTACAGCTTTCCGATGGTTGCTGTGACTATCCATGAGAAAGGTGTTTAGTCGGTCGACCAACATTTTTAGCGACGTTTTAGCAGGGTACTTGATGCCAAATTCGCTGCAAATTGTGGCCAAAAGGGCACGACCGCTACCTGCGAAGGGGTTCAGTACGAAGGCTATTTCGACATCATTGGGGATCTGTTCAAGCAGGCATCGGCACAAGGTCGTTTTTCCAGTACCTACTTCACCCGTCAACAGGACGAAACCACCATCGGATTGAACACCAAAGAGCAGGTGGGCGAGCGCATCACGATGGCGTCTGCTCATAAACAGATATCGCGGATTAGGCGCAATGGAAAAGGGCGCTTCCGTAAGACCAAAGTGTTGCGTATACATACCAGTACTTTATCAGGCGGTCTTTCCTGTCGCTACTGCGCACTCACCTCACTTTGCAGCATTTGTCCTGTAACCTCTCTATGAATCAATCGTTCACGGAGCATGCATTGCCTGGAATAGTTAAAGTCTCAATCGCGTTTTGTTTCTTGACCCTTGTGTCTGGATGCGAAACTCTTCAGTTCTATCATCAGGCAGCCAGTGGCCAGGCCGCATTGTTGTGGCGCCGAACGCCTACCGATGAATTACTGCAATCGAAGATTGACCCGGCGCTGCGTGACCGAATCGAAACAGCGGGCCAGATATTGGGCTTTGCGTCAGAGATTGGCCTGCCAGTCAGTGGCGCTTACCTGAGCTATGTGGAGACCGGTGAATCCTATGTTGTCTGGAATGTATTTGCCGCGAAACCCTATGAGCTGGCGCTTAGAAAGTCGTGTTTTCCTGTAGCAGGATGCGTGACCTATCGCGGCTATTTCAAGCGAGACGATGCGGACAGGTATGCAAAGCGCCTCCAGAACAAAGGCTATGAAGTCTATGTGGGTGGGGTGGCTGCCTATTCAACACTCGGGTGGTTTAACGACCCGTTGCTCGATACCTTCCTGTTTCGTTCCGATGAACAACTGGCGGCGCTACTGTTCCATGAGCTGGCACACCGGGTTATTTACATTAAAGATGACACTCGATTCAATGAAAGCCTGGCAACAACGATTGAGTTGTATGCTCTGGAACAATGGCTGCTGGCTCGCGGTGAATCGCATCGGTTTGATCGATACAGGTTAAGCCTGGCTCGAAGGGATTCGGCCATTGAGCTGATCATGCTGGCACGTAATCGGCTGGAGGTGTTGTATGACTCTGGAAGACCGGTGGCTGAGATGGAGGTGAAGAAGCAGTCCATCTTCCGGGGAATGCGCGATGCTTATTCCCTGTTACATGAGACCTGGGCTGGTGGTGACGAGTTTTACCGCTGGATGCAGGGGCCTATGAGTAATGCAAAACTGGAAACTGTGGCGGACTACAATGAATGGGTCCCGCAGCTAACCGCCAAACTGGACAAGCTGGGTTATGAACAGTTTAAGCGCGAGCTTTCAAGGCTCGCCAGCTTATCGCAACCAGCGCGTGACGCAGAGCTTAGTGCTTTTAAATCAACAGGTAACACATCACGCTGATCAGGATGACGCCTACAAAATTAAGCACCAGCCCTTCACGGGCCATCAGGCGGGTGGTAAACCTGCCAGTAGAAAAGACTATCGTATTGGGCGCGGTGGCGACGGGCAACATAAATGCACAGCTTGCACTCATCGCGGCAGGCACCATCAGAGCTTCGGGGGCTATACCGGCTGCGATAGCGCCAGCCGCAAGGATTGGCATCATTAGTGTTGTGGTAGCCGTGTTGCTTGTCATCTCTGTCAGGAACGTAATACACAGGCAAATGACTGCCATCATGGCGAGCATTGGCCAGCCAGCGATTCCTGCCAGTGCGCTGCCGAGTGCAGCGCTCATACCTGAAACAACAAACGCTTTCGCAATGGCGATGCCGCCACCAAACAGAATTAACATACCCCATGGAATGCGGCCTGCCGTCTCCCAGTCCAGTAGTCGAGAGCCTTTGCCGTTAGGTATCAGGAACATTGCTACTACCGCCAGTAAGGCAACGCTCGCGTCGTTTGCGCCGGGAACATCGAGCCAGGTTTTCCAGCCACCGAAAGGTTGACTCCTGGTTATCCATGCAAGCGCGGTGAAGGCGAAAACGATAAATACCCGTCGTTCTTCCGTTTGCCATGCCCCGACCTTTGGCATATCAATATGCCCCTGATGGTTTAGCCGCCTGGTTAACCACAACGCAATAATGGGCACAAAGATCAGCACGACAGGTACACCCCAGCTCATCCAGGTTAAAAAGCCGATTTCGATGCCGGTGTTCTGCTGATAGATTTCCCGGAAGACCAGGTTGGGTGGTGTGCCTATGGGTGTACCTATTCCACCAACACTCGCTGCGTAGGCAATACCAAGGAGTAGGGGAATGGCAAGATTGTCATCATCAGACCTTTCGATCACTGCAAGAGCGACCGGTAATAACATCAGGGTAGTCGCGGTGTTCGATATCCACATGCTCAGGACTGCTGCGGCAGCCATAAAGCCAAACACGAGTCTGCGACTGCTGTTGCCGCCGAACAGGTTGACCATGCCAAGAGCAACCCGCCTGTGCGCGCCGCTTTTTTCCATGGCTGTGGATAGAATGAAACCACCCATTAGTAGCAGTACCAGTGGCGAGCCATAGGATTCGCCAACCTGAGCAGGCGTCAGTACACCAATGATTGGCAGAGTAGCGAGCGGGATAAGGGAGGTTGCGGGTATGGGTATGGGCTCGAAGATCCACCAGACCGCACAAATGACCGTAATTGCGGCAGTCCAGCACGCAGTTGCCTGCCAGCCGAAGCCCTGAAGGGTAAAAAAGGCGACCGCCGCAAGGAGCGGGCCGAGTGTTAAGCCGATAATATTTTTAGATAAGGTCATGGAATGCCTTTGACCAAAAAGCTGGGATTAT
>JABJED010000178.1 GCA_018665025.1 Gammaproteobacteria bacterium | reverse complement strand
GTCGGAGAAGTCCCAACTGTAAGGAGATGATGATCGTAGGCTTGTTGATAGATCTTCTCGATCTCAACGAATAAGGCTTCGATAAGATCTCCGCGGGTTTTGTAGTAGTACTGGACGTTGGCCAGACTAATTTCAGCCCGTTCCGCTACATTTCGCATCGTAAATCTGGAAACATCCTCCTGTTCTAGTACTTCCTTGGCGGCGACTATGATCTTGGAGGCTGTTACTTTACCAGCCCGCCGGGTGGCCGTACCTTGGCGTACACCTTTAGTTTTTTCAGTAATTGTTCTGCTGGTGGTATTTTTCATTCTGACTCTTGGGTTTCCATGTGATTAAAAGAAATATATGACAATTTCTTAGATTTGTCACTTGACTTAATTAGGATTAAGTGACTAAATGTAGGTCATCCGACCTAATTAGGTCGAATGACTCAATTCGAAAGAGATAAAAGGAGAACAAAGTGAATCATCAAATCAAACTTGTTGTTGTTGCTGGGTTAGTCATGTTGTTGAACGTTGCTAACGCCGCTGTACTTGACGAGGTTATCGTCACCGCGACCAAGCGTGGGCAGAGTGCGCAGGACGTCGGTATATCTGTGACTGCGCTCAGTGGGGAACAGACCGAAGCTCTTGGTTTGCACACCACTCAGGAAATCATTCAACAGATTCCTGGCTTGCAGGTTCAGTCGTTCACACCGGGGTTTACTACCTTTAACTTACGCGGTATTTCTCAAAACAATTTCCAGGACAATCTGGAAGCGCCTGTGGCGGTGTATGTGGATGATATCTACTTTGGTAGTATGAACGCCGTCAACATGCAGATGTTCGACATGGCCGCTACCGAAGTATTGCGCGGCCCCCAGGGTACACTTTTTGGCCGCAACGCTACTGGCGGCTTGATTCATTTTCGTACCCGTAAGGCAGACGAAGATGAGTTCAATGGTTATGCCAAAGCCTCCTTTGGCGAACGAAACAATAACGTGGTGGAAGGTGCCGTAGGCGGAGCGCTTAGTGACAGTGTCCGTGGCAGAATCGCTGGCCGTTGGGAACAAGCTGATGGTTATGTAGAAGCAGGGAGTGTTGCTGCAGGTGTGCTCGGCCCCACAGGATTTACCGCCACCGGTAGCGATGCAATCGGCGCTGATGGTTTTGTTTTACGCGGCAATTTGCAAATCGATATTTCGGATAGAACCTCCTTGGATCTTTCTGCAACGCGTACCGAGGATGATGATGTCGCCTCAGGACATTATGTAGTTAGATTTACGGGTGCAGACCCGGACACACTTTTTGGCCTGGAAAATGGACCTGTGATTACCGGAGATGTGCATAGACACGCCTCGGATGTCACTGATACAGGTTTAGATCGCGATAGCACTGTCCTGAGTTTTCATCTTCGTCACGAGTTTGACAGCGGCATGCAGTTGGATTACATCGGAGCCTTTCAGGATGTGTACAAGTTTAATAAGGAAGACGCTGGGGGTGGATTAGTGTTTTTCCCTTATTCCACCGAAGCGGATTACGAACAGCAATCCCATGAGTTTCGTTTGTCAGGGGAAACCGAGAGCTTGCGCTGGCAGTCTGGCCTCTATCTGCTTGATATCGATTATGTTGGTCAGGCACGCACTGGTGGACCGGCTATTATCGGTGATCCTACCGGTGTCGTCATTCAGGATACTGACCTGAGTTCCGAAAACTGGTCAATTTTTAGTGAAGTAGAGTATGATTTATCTGATAGTTTAACCGTAATAGCAGGTGCTCGTTGGTCTCAGGATGATAAGGAAATCAAATTTATTAACACTGCCAGCAATTTCAGCGCGGCTGCAGGACTACCTGATGGTACCGTCTTGTTTGATCTGCAAAGTGCCATTGGCGCAAGTGCAAACCCCGCGCACGCCAAAGTCGATGAGATTGATTACGGTGATGTGGCTACGCGCCTGCAGTTGAACTACCAAGTAGAAGATACCTTGATTTATGCCTCGATTAACCGCGGCATCAAGGGCGGTAACTGGTCACCCTCCTCTGCGGTTACATTGGATGACCTTCGGCATGATGAAGAAGATCTAATGGCCTACGAATTGGGTTACAAAACCACCGTACTGAATGGGACTGGTCGATTGAACGCCTCCATTTTCTATTATGATTATTCCGACTACCAAGCGTTCTCGCTGTATGGGGGTACGCCTCAAGTAACCAATGAGGATGCCAGTGCTTCGGGTGGCGAAGTAGAATTTGCCTATATGCCCAATGACCACTGGGACTTTAATTTCGGTTTGGCCTATATGGACTCGGAAGTTGACTTCATTCCAGGTGTGGTCCCTGGCAGTGGTAACACAGATGTGGAACTCCCGCAGGCTCCAAGTTTGAGTGCAAATCTGCTGGTAAGGTACAACACGGATGTGGCTGGCGGTAATTTGGCTTTGCAGCTAGATGGGAATTGGAACGATGATCACTATATGGAAGGTTCTAATTCAATCGCATCAGTGCAGGAAGCATATACCGTGCTTAACTTCAGGACTTCTTATACGATGGATAACTGGGAAGTATCAGCGTGGGTCAGGAATTTGACCGATGAGGAATACCTTCTGTACAACCTGGATTTGGGTTTTATCGGATTTGTAGAACAGGTTTATTCAGCGCCTCGACAGGCAGGTATTACCCTGAGGATGGACTTCTAATGAATTTGAGTTAGCACATGATCACAAATCAGGTTCCGAATTCTGAGTTGGAAAAATTGATCGAAGCCGCTCGTCAGGAACCTGGCAGGGCATTGGAGCAAGAATTCTACTCAGCACGTGAATTCCATACTGCTGATATGCGATCCGTGTTTAGAAAGCAGTGGTTATTGGCAGGACACGTATCCAGTATTCCTGAGAGAGGACAGTATTTCCTTTTTGATATAGACAAAGAGTCAATCATCATCGTCAGAGAAAATGAGGACTGCGTAAATGCGTTTTACAATGTTTGCCGTCATCGTGGTTCCCGGGTCTGTCTTGAAAAGGAAGGTCGGCGCAAGCTATTAACCTGCCCGTATCACGCCTGGACTTACGGCCTGGATGGAATGCTAAAGGCCGCGCGGCTAATGCCGGAGGGCTTCAAGAAGGAGGAATACGGTCTCCATGCGTGCCATATAAGACTATTCGAAGGGCTAATATTCATCAATTTGTCTAACGGTACTCTCCCAGATTTTGATGAAGCCTATCGAAGCATGTTGCCACTTGCCCGTCAGCAGGGATTGGCGACCGCCAAAATTGCCTTCAAGCAGAGTTATCCCACCAAGGCTAACTGGAAGCTGGTCGCGGAGAATTTTATGGAGTGTTATCACTGCCAGCCTGCTCACCCGGAATACTGCGTGGTACATCCACAGGATCAGGTTTTGGCCTTTGGCGCCGGACCAGGTTCAGGCTCGGACGAAGCCGCCGCTGCTTATCAACCTACACTTGATTTGTGGGAAGCGGAGTCCTCCACCATGGGATACCTGAATGACACGATAGATGCAGGAGTATTTAGCCTGGGCATGCAGCAAGCGGTTCGCTATCCCATCAATCCACAAAAAGGTTTCTTATCTGAAACGATAGACGGTAGCCCGGCTTGCAAAAAGTTGATGGGTGATTTCAGGCAGGCAGATGGCGGAGAAACTGCCCTGGCGTTCAATCCATTCAGTTACGTTCTGGCCAGTAATGATTTTGCTGTCATGTTTCGTTGGACTCCTCGAGATGAAATGAATACCGATGTAGAAGTCACATGGCTGGTACATGAAGATGCCGAGGAGAATGTCGACTATGACCCGCGTAATGTCGTTCACGTATGGGACACGACACTCAAGCAGGATAAGAAAATTACCGAAGATAATCAGTCTGGAGTGTGCTCAGAGAGTTATCAACCAGGACCCTATTCGACACAGGAAGCACGTAACGTAGTCTTTAAGCAGTGGTATTTGGATCAATTAGAATTGTTGCTTTAGTAAATTCATCACGCTTGGAAGATGCGACGTGCAGTAAACCGAAGACGGTACTAAATGAATGACATCAACACCTGCCTTTTCTATCCCAACTCGTTGTAACTTAAATGATTAAGCCTCATCGCTTAGTTCCTCTCTATTTGGGAGGGATAATGATGCTGGGGCTTATGGGCACCTATACCATCCCCTTTGTAATTGGGGCATTTATTGATGGATTGGGTATGAACGCCCAGTCTGCGGGTGCCTTGGGTACCGTGGAAATTTTCAGCATCGCAGTGTCTGCTCTGACACTGTCGCGGGTACTGGCACCCTCGAATTTGAGACGGATAAGCACTGTGGCGATTGTCCTTTGTATTGTGGCTCAAGCCCTCTCATCGGTGACCACCAGCTATTACGAACTGGTGATACTCCGTTTGTTGGCTGGTGTCGCGAGTGGTGCTTTATTGGCGGTTGTGAATATGGTTATCGCTACGTCAAGATCACCGGCGCCTCTATACGGCTGGGTGTTCGCCATTGCTTCATTAGGATTCTCAATAATGCTCACCTTTCTACCCTACAGTCTTGTGTTTAATGGGCAACAAGGACTATTTATGGCAATTGCGTTCATATGTCTGCTTATTGCCCCGCTGATTTGGTTTTTACCAAAACCATCTTTTGCAGATACAGGTCAGTCAGAAAGGCAGAGTAGTCAAGACAGTTCGGTTTTCATGATTGGTCTATTTTTCCTCGTCTTAACGATTGTTTATCTGGCGATGGGGGGAGTCTGGTCTTTTAGTGAACGAGTGGCCAATAATTTGCGTATTGAACAAGATACGATTGGTTTGTTACTGGGACTGTCGACATTGACGGGTGTCATCGGTGCCGTTTCAGCGGGTTTGTTGGCGAAGGCAGAAAGATTAACAACCCCTGTAATCCTGGGATTTGTGGTAAGCGGAATCGCTGCGTTTGTAATAGCACAGTCGGATGATCTCGCCAGTTATTCCATGGGTATTCTACTCTATGGCTACTGCTATATGTTTACCGTCACTTTTGTGTTGGGCATCGCCGCGGCCCTGGATTCAGCGGGTAGGGTAGCTATAGCCACCAATGCTTACATAATGATTCCATATTCACTTGGCCCGGCAGTATTTGGTATCGTCGGCTTGGGTAACATATCAATGCTTGGCTGGATATCCCTGGCAGGTTGCGTTCTGGCGGGATTAATTGTTCTGCCTGTTAGCAGAAAAGCTGAACGTCACAGTCCATAATGGGCGATCGACCATAAGCTATGTCACTGCTGATCCCGAATGCCATTCATGACCTGTCTCAATACGCAAATAATCGGGTGGATCTTTCTCATCAACCGGAGGATAGGAATTATAACAGGGCTTTTCGATCGAAAGTCTGAGTATCGAATCAGATCGGTTGCCGGTACTGACAACTTAACTTCTCGAGATCTGAGTAATTGGGTCCCTGGTCTCACGCAACCGCCCTGCTCCATTCGCTGAACCCACTGCCCCTAAGATTCCGATAGTGGCTGGCGGATACCAGATGCCTGCCCAGGTTGATTTTTACGAAGACCTCGTCAATAAAGAAGGTGTCGCCATAACCTCTGTGATTTCGTTTTAGTCGCCGAGCGTATTTAGCCCCGAACTTGATACAACACAGCCGGATCGTCTCTCGGCTGACAGTGATGCCCCGTTCAGCCAGGAGATCTTCGATATCGCGATGGCTGAGGTTGAATCGATAGTAGAGCCAGACAGCGTAGGAAATGATGTCTGGTGGAAATCTGTGTCGCTTGTAAGTATTCATGCCCCGATTCTAGCAAGCTAGGCCGGTTAAGTTGCCAGTACCCTGGCGTGTACTAAATTCCTTAGAAACTATAATTTCCTTATAAAACAATGGTTTACTATGCGCTACCCGGTCTGATGGAAAACCGGCCAGGTACCAACAAAGTCATTGCCTTTAAATGTAAGCAGGTCACCAAACTGTAGCATAACGAACTCGCTCTGGGTCGGCCGCATGAACATGTAGTCATCAACCTGAAGGTCAACGGAGGTAGAGGTAGCGATCGGGCTTTGATTAGTACTTTCGTACAACGGATCTGCCACACCTGCGGGAGACACCATTTTGGCCTTCCAAAAACCACCGTAAATGTAATAAAGCCTGCGCATATTCGGATTCCAGGCTTGTAAGGGTCGCCTAATCCAGTGATCTCCTGCAATCATTAACTCATCGTATCGCTTTAAGATTGGCGTCGCGATAAAAAGTGCCGGTTGGTTGCCGACCAGATGATGGGTGTCAAAGTCCGTCGGCTTTACCACGCCGGAACCGGCGGATAAATCGTTCATGGTCTTGTCTTTGTGATAAATACCCAATGTATGACTACCAGCGCCATTTAACGTTAGCGTCCCGGGGTCATATCCTGCCTGTTTTACACCATTGAGAAAGCCGGAATAGATTGATAGGACCTTTTCTACCGCAGGGTGAGTCAAGGTCGCTGCAAGTCCTGTAAGATGCGGTTCATATCCCATCAAGCCAGACAACACCAGATGC
>JABJED010000177.1 GCA_018665025.1 Gammaproteobacteria bacterium | reverse complement strand
TATTGCCAAGTTTTCGCTCGACCTTCAGGGATTGTCCGGCGCGATTGTCGATCCAGAGATTGCGGCAGGATCCGCTCGCCTGCAGGCGATGTTGATGCGTTCGCCTGCTGTTCGGATTGAGGGAGGTACCGATCAAATTCTTCGTAATATCATTTCTGAGAGAGTGCTTGGGTTACCTGAAGACATGCGAGCCGATAAGGGCATACCGTTCAACAAGATTCCAAGCGGAAATTAACGATATCAATAATAAAAAGTCGGTGGATTTAGCCAATAAGGACGGTCGCTAGCGTGTTAAAATGCGGGCGCTTTCCTTTCGCGAACCCTAATTGATTCAATGATGCCAAGGCAGTTAGTCGTCATACTAGGCATGCACCGTTCAGGTACCAGCCTTATTACCAAGAGCATCGAGTTGCTGGGTTATACGCTGGGTGACAACCTGATGCCAGGGGGCGTCGATAACCCAAAGGGGTTCTGGGAAGATCTCGACATCGTGCAGTTTAATGACAAGCTTCTTGCCAGTAATCAGACGAGTTGGGACTCCCCCCTGGACAGTGGCTCGAAGGCATACTCGAGAGAGTTACAGCAGGAAGCACTAACGCTGCTTGAATCCAGGTTCTCAAACACCGACAGGTTCATCATCAAGGATCCCCGGATGTCGCTTTTACTCGACTTCTGGTCCAGGTGTTTTGTCGAAGCTGACATCTCTGCCCATTACCTGGCTGTTTATCGACAGCCCCTTGATATAGCTGCGTCACTTCACGCCAGAAATGGTATGGAGACAGAACACGGTCTTTTGCTGACGTATATTTATAACAGGGCCTTGATGACCTTCCTGGGCGATAGGGTTTTTATCGTCGGCTATCGTCGGTTTCTTGAGAATCCGCTGGGCGAGTTGTCCAGGATTGCAGGCAGGATTGGGGGAGTGCTTGATAACGAAGCGGCTGGTTCCTTCCTTAAGGACTTTGTTGATCCTGGCCTCAGTCATCATGGATTCACAGAGGGAGATCTGGTGGGCCATAAGCTGGCCTTCCCGGAGTTGGTCGACCTGTCAGCGATGATGTCCAGAATGGCTGATGGAAGCATGGAGCGGTTTGACTCCCACCGGACACAGTACCCGGACCCTCGAAGTTCTCTTGCCCTGAGTCTCTATGAGTTTCAGATCAAGGCAGACTTCAATGCCAAAGCGGTGTTGCACGAAAATATTCAAGAATATGATCAGGAAAACAAGTTTCTGCAGGGAGCCCGAAAGCAACTTGAAGCCGAGCTTAAAGATGTTGTTGGCAGGCTGCGCGAACGCGAGGATCATGTGGACCTGCTGGTCGCGGATGTCAGCAAACTGGTTGCAGACGTCGCGCGTGGCAATGAACTCGAGAAAGAACGCGAGAAAGAACGCGAGAAAGAACGCGAGCGCGAGCGAAAGTCGCAGGAAGACCTTAAGCGACAGATTGTCGGTTATCAGCAACATCTTGGGGATTCCAACAGGATTCACCAGGATGTTCTTGGCTCCGTGTCGTTCAGGCTTGGACGAGCATTGACTTATCCGGTCAGAAAACCGGTAACCGCCTGGCTTCTACCGAGGCTGAAGGGAAACAGCGGGGGCCTGGCTGTCGTGAAGTTCATCCGTACCTGTGTCGCAAAGCCTGTCGTTGCGCTAAAGATGATGTCGCCCAGACGAATAAAAAATTTCTTTCTGCTACTGACCGATCAGCAGGCCCTGGCAGAACAGGTTGTGGGGAACTATCAGGTTGAAATGGAAAAAGAGGTGCTGGTGCCTGATGTGGGTATTCATCGTCATTCTGACCAGGAACTGAGCGAAATCAACCTGTCATTCCCCCGTTATGAGAGACCGCTCGTTTCGGTGCTCATTCCCGTCTACAACCAGATTGATTACACGCTTAAATGCCTGGCTTCGATCAAGCAGCATCCGCCGGCTGTGACCATTGAAATTGTCGTGGTCGATGATTGTTCGACCGATGCTACCCCAGATGTTCTCGCCCGGATCGATGGTATTACAGTGGTATCTCATCAGCAAAACCTCGGGTTCCTCAGGTCGTGCAACCGGGCCGTTGATTCCTGCCGTGGTGAGTTTATTTTCCTGTTGAACAATGACACCACGGTTCACAGCGGCTGGCTCGATAAGCTGGTCGAGACGTTTAGCGTACATCCTGATGCCGGGCTGGTGGGGTCAAAGCTTGTTTACCCAGATGGTACTTTGCAGGAGGCGGGTGGTGTCGTCTGGAAGGATGCATCGGGTTGGAATTACGGCAGAAATGGAGATCCTGATGCCCCGGAGTTCAACTATTTCAGGGAAGTTGATTACGTGTCCGGTGCGGCAATCATGTTCCCACGACAGCTTTTTCTGGCGTTGGGGAAATTCGACGAGAACCTTGCGCCTGCTTATTACGAAGATACGGATTTTGCATTTTCTGTTCGCGCAAATGGGAAAAAGGTCTACTTCCAGCCAGCTTCAGTCATCACCCACTACGAGGGGAAATCTCACGGGACTGATGAGAATTTGGGTATCAAACAGAACCAGGTGATCAATCAGGGTAAGTTCAGGGAGAAATGGGCCGGGGTTCTCGATGAACAACACTTCGACAATGCAGAGCAACTCTTACAGGCGAGAGAACGAAGTTTTGGTAAAACCACGGTTCTCGTTATTGATCACTATGTGCCACATTTTGATAAAGACGCCGGCTCACGATCTACCTATCAATATCTGCAGCTATTGGTTCAATCCGGCTTCAATGTGAAGTTTCTTGGGGATAATTTTTTCAAGCACGAGCCTTACACATCCGTGCTTCAGGACATGGGCATAGAAGTGTTACACGGCACTTACTATGAGAGAAACTGGGAGAGGTGGTTGCGTGGTCATGCGGGCTATGTAGATATCGTGTACATGATGCGGCCACATATCGCTGAACGATATGTGGATGTCGTGAATAGTCTTAAGCCGCGCCCCCGGACGATTTATTTTGGGCATGACCTGCATTACCTTCGCCTGCAAAGGCAACTTGAACTCCATCCGGACAAAAATCTTGCTGCAGACAAAGTTCACTGGGAGCGAAAAGAATATGCGCTGTTCGAAAAATTTGATCAGATCTACTACCCGAGCCAAGTTGAGGTGGACGAAATTCTTGCAAGGAAGCCTAACTTGCCGATTAAAGCAATCCCTTTGTATGCTTTCGATCAGTTCGAGGATGAACCACCTGAATTCGGTTCACGTGAGGGGCTGATTTTTGTCGGTAGTTTTAACCACCCACCTAACAGTGATGGGCTTGTCTGGTTTGTAAACGAAGTATTTCCGGCGGTGTTGGAATCTCTGCCGGATCTTCAGTTGCATATCGTAGGTTCCAATACGCCAGATGAAATCAGGCGTCTCGAATCGCGCAATATCAAGGTGGAAGGATTTCTTTCTGACGAGGCACTGGGTGAATTGTATCGACGTATTCGAATGAGTGTCGTTCCTCTACGGTTCGGGGCGGGTATTAAAGGTAAGGTGCTGGATGCAATGCAGAAAGGGATACCGGTCGCAACAACTTCCATTGGTGCAGAGGGTATACCCAACGCTGGGACAAACCTGATGGTTGAGGATGTTTCTGCGGACTTGGCGAACTGTATTGTTGAGTCATATGGTGATCTGGAAATGCTGGAACGACATTCGATCGCCGGGTTGGATACGATAGCAAAGCATTTCAGCACGGATGCCGTGTTGAAGGTCATTGCGGAAGATTTTCGGATACCGAAAGCGGAGCACAACTAATGTCAATTGCATTATCCCTTGATCAGGTAGGTGTGTTTTACCGACGACGGGTCTCGCTGTTGAACCGGGAAAAATTCTGGGCAATCAGGAATATCAGTTTCGAGGTTCATACTGGCGAGACGCTGGGTGTTATTGGGCGAAATGGTTCTGGTAAAAGCACTCTGCTCAGGGTTCTGGCTGACCTTCTGGTACCTGATGAAGGCAAGGTGACGAGAAACATTAAAACGACGTCGCTGTTGACGCTTAATCTTGGTTTTCTGCCTCACCTGTCGGGAAGAGATAATGCAATTGTCAGTGGCATGCTGCTCGGCTTAAGCCGAGGAGAGGCGATAGAGAAACTTGACCAGGTGACTGAATTCTCTGAACTAGGAAGCGCGATCGATGACCCGATTCGAACCTACTCGGCGGGAATGAGGGCGCGGTTGAGCTTTGGTGTCGCACTCACTTCAGACCCTGATGTTATCCTGGTCGATGAGGCGTTGGGGGTTGGCGACAGGGAATTTCGTCAGAAGTCGACGGAAGAGATGAAACAGAAAATGAAGTCGGACAAGACCGTCGTTCTCGTGTCGCATAGCGAAGCACTGGTCAGGGAAATATGTAATCGTCTGGTGTGGTTAGAAAATGGCACTGTCGTCGCAAGTGGTGAGGTAGATGCAGTGCTGAACGAATACAACCGCTCACAGCGGATGGTTCACTCCTAGACCAGGCCTGAACCGTTATCTCATCAAGGATTTATTCAACAGTTTCCAGATGTCTCGACTTGAAACCTTTCTGGATACGTTATTTCTTGCCCGGATAGCCGATGGTAGTTTTTTAAGGGCATCCAACTTGGCTTTCCCAATCGCGCCACCACGGCCTTTTACAGCAAGCACTATCAGGGTGACCAGATTCGCCAGTACATGAAAGGGTAGTGTGGTGAGTAATAGTAAAAGCGGCATGTTCTTGAAGTAACAGTAAACGAGATTCCGGTGTCCAAAATAAACAGAGAAATCACTGCCTTCACCGGTGACGGCAGAGCCGATGTGATGGACGATGGCGTCTCTCACGAAAAGACAGGGATAACCTGCTAGCTGAAGTCGGAAGCCAAGATCGATGTCTTCAACATACATAAAGTACCCGTCGTCGAAGCCGCCAAGCTGATTGAACAAAACTGTTCGATAAAGGGCCGCACCCGCACATGCGCTGAATACCGGTTCTGTTTGGAGATTGTCATGCAGCTTCCGTTGATGAAAGCGCCGCCAGGGAATACCCGTGAAATGGAGTTCGTCTCCTGCGCCGTCTACGACAGAAGTGTCATCTTCCCTCAGCATTAGGGATGCAAAGGAGCCATAGTCAGGGTGACTGTCTGCGGCATTTACCAAGGCCTCCAGCCAATCGGGTTCAGGGAAGGCATCCGGGTTCAGGCACACAATGTAATCGGGACTGTCGATCTTCCTGACAGCCAGGTTTATTGCTCCACCATACCCAAGGTTTGTTTCACTTTTGATAACGGTCGCGGTTGTAATTGCGTCAAGAATGCTTTGTGATTCTGCATCAGTCGATGCGTTGTCCACGACGACCAGTTCGTCGGCACAAAAGGTTTGCGCTAGCAGGGATTGCAGGCATCGGTCGAGCAGTGCTCCGCTGTTGTAATTAACGATAATGACGGCGACCGACATCAGGATGTTTGTCCGGCTGAATTGCTGTCTTGGTTTGAAAACACACTGAAGTATTCCTGGAAAAATCTCTCAGCATTGACGGACTCGGCAGCTTCTACCTTACCGGCCTGGCTGGGCTGAAAGTGAGTCACTCCCAGAAGCTCAGCTTCTTCCAGTTCAACCTGGACATGTCCGCGTTTGTACTT
>JABJED010000176.1 GCA_018665025.1 Gammaproteobacteria bacterium | reverse complement strand
GGAAACCATCACATCCGGTTCAACATAATCCGTCGTTCCTTGTGCAATGGCGCTGCCGGGTCTGGGATTAAGCGATTGAACCAGACTTATTACTTCTTTCAGCTGGCCTTCTTTGATTCGGACTTTACGCGCCAGTTGGGTGTAGTCCCTGCCTGCAAGCAGCTTGATGTGCTGCTCAACAACGACAATAGCCACGTCACGCCACGGCGTTTCAGAAGGCATCTGTCTTAGCTGGATGGCAAGGCACTCCTGAAGTGATCGTGATGCGATGCCCAGTGGGTCCAGATGTTGGATAAGATGAAGTACCGCCTCGACCTCATCGAGCTCCACGTCCCACTCGTCGGGAGCCGAATCTACAATATCCTGTATGTCTATCTGTAGGATGCCATTTTCATCCAGACCATCTATGAGGGAGAGCGCAATATATTCGTCTGTCTCGGTGAGGTTGAGCAGGTTTATCTGTTCCATCAGATGGCTTTGGATTGTGATGCTGTCGGCATTGCGGGTTTCGATATAGTTTTCATCGGAGAAATCAGACCCCAGGGTGGAAGTCTGGAAATTCTCGTCAATGACATCATCCCATGTTGTGTCTACAGGTAGCTCATCCGACAGGGTATCACTGCTGACCTGTTCGCTTACATCAGGCACTGTTTCACCATCAAGTTCTGGGTTCGGGATTTCGAATTCTTCGGCGTCAGGGGAAACGGCAACGTCATCGGTGACGCGGGATTCAGGGATATCAGGTTCGACCTCAACAACGTCATCGGTTGAGGCGGAGTCTTTGTCTTCACCTTCGGAAGACTCCTGGTCGACCTCTTCCAGCATGAAGTTGGAGTCCAGGGCATCCTGGATTTCCACTTCAAGTTCAATAGTGGAGAGCTGCAGTAGACGGATAGCCTGCTGCAGTTGCGGGGTCATCCGCAGTTGCTGACCCATTCTTACCGTAAGGGATGGTTTTAGTGCCATTAGGTCATTCTACATCCTGAAATTTTGTCCGAGATAGACAGCCTTTACTTGTTCGTCTTGCAGGATTTGTTCTGCGGTTCCTTCCGCAATAATGGTGCCTTCATTGACGATGTAGGCTTTCTCGCAAATATCGAGTGTTTCCCGCACATTGTGGTCGGTAATCAGGACGCCAATACCTCGTTCTGAGAGTTGGCAGACGATTTCCTTGATATCAGACACTGAAATCGGGTCTACACCGGCGAAGGGTTCATCCAGAAGAATGAAGTCCGGGTCAGTCGTGAGTGCGCGCGCTATTTCTACGCGTCTTCTCTCGCCTCCGCTAAGGGAAACACCGAGCGTATCCTTAATATGCGTGATGCGAAACTCACTCATTAGCTTCTTGGCGGCTTCGACCTGTGCTGGATGATCCAGGTCAGCTCGAGTTTCCAAAATGGCAAGCAGGTTCTGTTCTGCTGTAAGTCTCCTGAAAACAGATGCTTCCTGGGGAAGGTAGCCGATGCCTTTGCGTGCACGTTCGTGCACGGCCAGATGGGTAATGTCTTCACCATCGATACTCACTCCGCCACGATCGTGACTAATTGATCCGACGATCATGTAGAAGCAGGTCGTTTTCCCGGCACCGTTCGGGCCGAGTAAACCGACTACCTGGCCGCTGGCAACATCTATTGACACGTCTTTGACAACCTGGTGTCCGCGGTAGCCTTTGGCAAGATTGGAAGCGCTTAGGACGTGCATTTAGCGTGAGGACTTTTTGGGGGTAATCGTCATATTGACTCGATCAGAGCCCCCGCTTGAATTCAGGTTTACGATGCCACGACCCAGGTCATAGTAAAGCAGCTGTCCAGTGAATACGTCCTGTACCTGTTGCAATCGGGCATCACCGGACAGGTGCAGGCGTTCTTCCTGCACAAGGTAGGTGATTTTCTGAGCATCCGCGACAACCATATCCATGGCTTCATTTATTTGTTGTTGATAGTGGGCAAGTATCTCGGAGTCACTCTCTGTCTTGGCGATAATCTGAATGACTTCACCGTCCGCGGTAAAGATTTCAAC
Organism: Gammaproteobacteria bacterium; assembly: GCA_018665025.1. Taxonomy (GTDB): domain Bacteria; phylum Pseudomonadota; class Gammaproteobacteria; order Pseudomonadales; family Azotimanducaceae; genus UBA9659. Next base: position 4,579 of record JABJED010000176.1, on the reverse strand, counting down.
CTCATTTGCGGTAACTTCCAGTGTCCCCTGGGTAATAATAACGTTGCCTTTGTAAACTGAAGAACCGCTTGTTTCGTCAACGATGGCTGCATCGGCCTGAATCCTGATCGGTTGTTCCCGGTCAGATTCCAGTGCAGATGAGAAAGTCGGCAGCAACGTCAGTAGGCAGAGTGCAAACCTCAAGTGGGTTGGTGAAAAGCGCGATATTTTCATGTCTTGTGATTCTAGCTTATTACTTTGAATCTCGCCCTATCTTATAAAAGAGAGTGTCAACGAAGAGTGGTCCGGCAAGAAAATTAATTGGGCAGGAATATGGTTGTTACTCTATGGGTAGGTGTTGAATAAAACATGTATTTTCCGGTATCCAAAAAGGCTTTCATGCCTGCAGCTGTTGTTCGACCACTCTGGTTGTCGATGAATACCGGCTCATCTGTTTCAGCGTAGTCACGCTCTGGGTAGACCGTGAGGCTGTTAGTCTGGATACTGACAAACGCACTGCCGTTACTCAACTGCGAAGCCAATACATTGCTCCACAGTTCAACGATTTCTTCTCGATAGTCTGATGAGGGCAGAATTCGTCCTTCGCTTGAGGTGATCTCCCACGGGTCCGAGTCTCGCGCTCTTCCGAGTGCAAGCGCCGGGAACTTCATGGTTGTTAGATCGGTCAGTGGAAAATGGGTAAATCGGTTGGCAGCAATTCGATGCTGTAATTCGCCCTCAGGGTCAAACTGGCTGATGGTAGCGTTCAGCATATAGAGATCCGGTTCATTCCTGGGGGTGAAGTCCACAGCTTCCTCAGACTCAGCCATGAACCAGTTAATGGTCAGGGCGAAGGCAAGTATCAGTGTGCTTAGGACAATGATTCGGTTGATCATGGGAAGGCTTTGGCTGGTACCTTGGGCTATTGGGTGAGTGCGAGGCTAGTATGCCACGAACCCCAGGCTTGTTGTTGCCGGCAGCTGAGTTATAAAGAAATACCAGATAACCGACCCGGAAACCGAGCGAGAGGCTGGTGGCGATGGCCAGATTTGCTGGATTAGTTGATTTGTCCGGATTCTGAACGCTTATGGAAAGCAGCGCTGCGTGCTAATATGACGCGCGTTTACCACCCAACCGAGTCTTGTCCATGGATGTTCCAGCCATTGAAGCTGTATTGCGGGAGAAATTACCCCAATGCGAGCTTGAACTCGTTGCCGAGGGCAACAAACTGAGCGTGAAGATAGTGTCTGATGAGTTTGCTGGCCTGAGTCGGGTCAAGCGACAACAGAAAATTTATGTTCTTCTTGATGACAGAATTAAATCAGGGGAAATTCATGCGGTTTCGATGATTACCCAAACACTGGAAGAGGCCAGCTGATAGCTTATGGATAGACTTCTGATACAAGGTGGTGCGGTACTTAGGGGCGAGCTGCGAGCCTCTGGTGCAAAAAACTCCGCACTCAAAATGTTTGCTGCGGCACTTCTGGCGGACGAGCCGGTGACGATAAGTAACGTCCCTCATTTGCGCGATATTACGACCATGATTGAACTTCTGGTATCGCTTGGCGTAGAAGTTGTGATCGATGAAAAGATGAACATCGAGATTCATGCAAACACGATCAAGAGTTTTAAGGCGCCCTATGAGCTCGTCAAAACCATGCGCGCCTCGTTTAATGTATTGGGACCATTGTTGGCTCATTACGGGCAGGCAGAAGTTTCATTGCCAGGAGGGTGTGCCATTGGTCCAAGACCAGTGGATCAGCATCTACGGGGCCTGGAGGCGCTGGGTGCCAAGATCGAAATGGTTGATGGTTACGTCAACGCAACGACCGATGGCGGCCTGAAGGGTGGCCATGTCTATTTTGATTTCAGCACAGTTGGCGGAACAGAACACATCATGATGGCGGCCTGTCTTGCAGATGGTGTGACGGTAATGGAAAACTGCGCACGTGAGCCTGAAATTGTCGATCTGGCCGGTTTTCTGAACAAGATGGGCGCTAAAGTTGAAGGCGCTGGTACAGACACGATTACGATTACCGGCGTGCCGTCAATGCATGGTTGCTCGCATCGGGTGATCGCCGATAGGGTCGAAACGGGAACCTACCTGATAGCCGCAGCGGCGACTGGCGGAAAGATCAAGATACGCGATGCAAACCCTGAGCACCTTGAGATGGTTATTAGCAAGCTTAGGGAAGCAGGTGCAAGAATCACCATTGATGGCAGCACGATTGAATTAGATATGGAAGGCCGCAGGCCCAAGGGGGTTAGTCTTGTCACCGCACCGTACCCGGCGTTCCCCACTGACCTTCAGGCCCAGATCATTGCGCTTAATAGCGTCGCGGAAGGGACCAGTACCGTTAAGGAAACGATTTTTGAGAATCGGTTCATGCACGTACACGAAATGAATCGAATGGGTGCCAAGATCCGACTTGAAGGTAATAATACAACAGCGATAGTTGACGGCGTCCCCCATTTAACCGGTGCGCCGGTCATGGCAAACGACCTGCGGGCGTCAGTTTCCCTGGTCATCGCTGGTCTGGTTGCACAAGGGGATACCATTGTAGATCGCATCTATCATATCGATCGCGGATATGAGCAGGTTGAGGAAAAGTTACAGAACCTGGGCGCCAATATCAGGCGAGTCGCGTCGGAGTGAGCTATGTCTGCAAAACTTGTAATTGCACTGACTAAAGGTCGGGTACTAACCGACGAGTTGTCTCTTCTTGCCCAAATAGGTATCGAGCCAAACGAAGATCCGCAGAAGTCCCGTAAGTTGGTGTTTGAAACCAGTCGCGATGACGTGGAAATTATGGTTCTGCGTGGTGCCGATGTTGCTACTTATGTGGAGCATGGGGTCGCTGACCTCGGTATGTCTGGTAAGGATGTACTGCTGGAGCACAGCGGTTTCGGTTTCTATGAGCCGCTGGATCTTGGACTGGGTAGATGCCAGATTATGGTCGCTGGCCTGAAAAATGAGCCCGAACTGCCATCCAGGCTGCGCATTGCGACGAAGTTCACGAAAACAGCCAAACGATATTATGCCGCCCAGGGAATCCAGGTGGACATCATCAAACTTTATGGAGCGATGGAGCTTGCCCCGGTAACCGGCCTCGCTCACCGAATCGTTGATATTGTTGAGACGGGTAACACGCTCAAAGCTAATGGCCTGGTACCTATGGAGCTGATTGCAGATGTCAGCACCCGCCTTATCGTTAACGAGTCATCATTTAAAACCAAGTACGATCGGATCAAATCGCTTATTGATGCGCTGGGGAAAGAAACATGATTGCGCGATTGGATAGTGATTCACCACAGTTTCTTTCAGCGTTGCAATCCCTGGGTGAGTTTCCGGAACAGGATCAGATACAGATACGCGCCAGTGTCGCTGACATTCTGGAAGATGTGCGTGTCAGGGGCGACGAAGCGCTGGTTGAACTGACTAATCGGTTTGATGGCCAGTCCGTTTCGGATATGGCTGCGCTTTCAATTGGCCAAGATCAGTTACTGGAAGCTTATGAGTCGATTGATGAGCTTGTTCGTGATGCGCTGATCGAGTCAGCTGACAGAGTCCGCGAGTACCATGAGCATCAAAAAGCCTCAATGGCCACCGGTGACGGATGGCGTTACACCGATAACATGGGTAACCACCTTGGGCAGAATATTCGGCCGATGTCGCGGGTAGGCATCTATGCCCCCGGCGGCAAAGCATCTTATCCGTCGACGGTAATAATGACTGCGATTCCTGCTCAGGTTGCTGGTGTGAATGAGATGATTCTTTGTGTTCCCACCCCGGGTGGTGAACTTAATCCAACGCTCCTGGCTGCCGCGCATCTTTGTGGTATTGAGCAGGTATTTTCCCTGGGCGGGGCTCAGGCGATTGCGGCGATGGCATTTGGGACTGAAGCCGTACCGAAAGTCGACAAGATTGTCGGCCCGGGTAATATCTATGTGGCGACTGCCAAGGAAATGGTGTTTGGTAAGGTCGGCATCGATATGATTGCGGGGCCATCCGAAGTGGTGATTGTGGCGGATGATAGCGCTGACCCGAAATGGGTCATCCAGGACATGTTTGCCCAGGCAGAACATGACGAGATGGCTCAGGCGATTGTCATTTCGCCCAGCGAAAAACTTCTGGAAGTAATTGCGGAGCAACTACCCATCAAACTGGCCCAGCAAAAGCGTCAGCCTATTATCTCTGAAGCAATTTCCAGTCGGGGAGCGTTGATCAAGGTCAAGGACCTTAATGAAGCCTTCGAGATTGTGAACAAGATTGCGCCAGAGCACTTACAACTGGCGATTGAGGCACCCGAAGTCTGGTTGCCCAACGTGCAGCATGCGGGCGCAGTATTCCTGGGTGTGGATACAGCTGAGGTGGTGGGTGACTATACGGCTGGCCCAAGTCATGTATTACCGACGAACGGCACCGCCCGATTTGCTTCGCCCCTGGGTGTTTATGACTTCCAGACTCGTACGTCGATCATTCAATGTTCCCGTGAGGGAGCAGTAAAGCTTAGCCGTGCTGCTGCGATTCTTGCCAGTGAGGAAGGTCTTTATGCTCATGCCGAGTCCGCTTTGGCTCGAGTAAAGGGCTAACGGGCAT
>JABJED010000175.1 GCA_018665025.1 Gammaproteobacteria bacterium | reverse complement strand
ATCGACATCCAGGCCGATATAGATTACCTTCTTGTTCATAGACGCCTCTCTTTTTGTGGGGTGGTACAACGTACCACATTGAGATATCCATCATTGATGGTAGCTCTCGGGTAAAGGTGGGGCGTCTATATCTTCTATTCTCAAAGCGCTGTTATAAATCCTATCCTCGGCAATGGTGTAAGATTGACTGAAGATCAAGAGCGCCTGATGCGAATTAACGTTACTCGATCATATAAGGATACCGGGCGTATCGGAGAGTCAACGCATTCGTCCTAGAGAGTTGTATTATGGGTAAGCTGAGTGCAACCGGTGGGCTGGTGCTTGTCCTGACCTTCGCCGTTGCCATTGATATTGCGATACGTCTAGGTTTTTTTGAATCAGCCTCAGACAGCGTTGTTGATGGTGCGCATATTATCTCCACGGAGCCTGGTGATAGTGTTGACCTAGAGTTGAGAACTTTAGATTCCTCTCGCCTTGATGAGCGTTCTATTGACAGTGGTAGGGTCAGGTTCAATCACATTGGTATCATCGTGACAGATCTTGATCGTTCTATTGAATTTTATAAAAACCAATTTGGATTCGATCTGCTCAGCAGGCAGCGCTCGAAAGGTAGCTCATGGGAGCTCGCATTTCTCGCCGCGGGAGATGGCGAGCCAGTTCTTGAGTTGCAACAGTACATAAGGGGTGATGGTAAAGCCCCGACTGGGTTCTCTCATGTGGGTGTCTTTGTCTGTGATGTGAATTCATTCTATGACACCTCACCGGTCCCCGGGGGTGCCTGGCAAGGAGATGTTTTTGAAACAAAGATCGCCCAGATGCGATTTATGACCGATCCGGATGGATACCGGGTGGAAGTAATGGGATATCTGAAAGGCGAAGGGACCGATCTTGAGTTAGCGGTAGATTCGGCTGAGCATTGTGGGGAGCGTTTGTTCTTTCACAAAGTTGATGACTGACTTCTTATATAGCTTATATTTTCTCTTTCGCCATAGTCAGTACTAGATCTTCAATCATGTCTTCCTGGCCCCAATCGTGCCGCGATTACCTGGCTTAACAAGAATATCTCTTGCAGGGACGCCATAGGCTTTTTCCGCCCGTTGGGTGAAAAGCAGAAATGAACAATAGACACCCGCGTCCCCCCAGGGTTAAGGCATCGCGATCAATGCGAATGGATTGCTCCATAACGGGCACTACGCGATCTTCTGTGACACCTATTATTTTGCAGAGGTTGATACAGTGACCGGCTTGCATGCGATCAAGAACCGCTACGAGCACCTCACGCGGCGTATTACCTGCACCAGCACCCACGCCGGCTGCGGAGACATCGATTCGGTTAGCTCCAGCATCCAATGCTGCCAGTGAATTTGCGATACCCACTGCCCACTGCCTAGATTATGGTGTTCGTGAAAGCCAACCTCGGTGGAGGGGTTCAGCCCTTCTCGCAGTAAGCTGTTTTTCGGTGCCAATATTCCCGGGACCAATAATCGCTGCTCTTAATTTTTTGCTCATTATTGGTTTCTTTTCTTAAAGGGTACGAACTGGGTGCCGCCATAGGTTTGTTCAGTAGGTAGAATCTCCATCTGACTAACATTGACCCGCCAGGGTGCGCTCACGCAGTACACAATTGCATCAGCAATATCGTCGGCGATCAGGTCTTCGCAATTGGTTTCTACAGTTTGTCTTAGTTTCTCATCATCATCGATTGCAACATTATAGAACTCGGAAATTACTCGACCGGGATTAATCTCTGTCACTCGCACACCGGTGCCTTGTAGTTCCATTCGCAGATCACGACTTAGCTTGTGAATTGCACCTTTAGTTGCGCCATAGAGCGCTGCTGCAAGGGGATATAGGGCGACGACAGAACTCATATTCACTATATGCCCGCGCCCTCGTTCTATCATGCCCGGGAGTACAGACTTTATCATCACAATGGCCGATGTAACGTTGGTATCGACCGTCATCTCAATGTCTTCGATTTCGGCCTCCCACATAGAGCCTAAAGCTCGCCCTAGTCCTGCGTTGTTGATAAGGATATCAATCGCATACGATTCCCCGAACTTAACTACTCCTTGTCTATCGCGAACGTCCAGCTGAACCGGGATACATCCAGTTTCATCAGCCAATTTTTCCAGTCGATCTATGCGTCGTGCAGCGGCGAAGACTTTAATGCCTTGCGCACGAAGTGCACGGGCAGTGGCTTCGCCAATCCCACTAGAAGCGCCAGTCACAAGTGCCGTTGTTCCCTCTTCAAATGTCATAGTGTCTCTCTCGCCCCAAAATCCATTAAGCGGCCTTGTAGTTCTTAAGTTTAGACATCTTTCCCACACCTGAATTGAAGCTATTGGTGGGATCGAGCGATTGATAAAAGTTAGCTAGGTCTGGTTCAGCTTCATATAAGTGGCCAACGTTGTGTTCGGCTGGATATTTAGCACCGTGTTCATCGAGGATCGCTAGGATGCGTGCTTTTAATGGCTCTATTTCAACGCCTTCTTTCACTACGAAATCCCAGTGTATGACCTGACAAAAAAAGTGGCCCAAAGAATATGGCGCGGCTAATTGATCCAATACGTCCGGCGGCAATAAGCAGTGCCAGTCATCGCAATTACGCGGTAACGCGATGTCGAAGGGCATCAATCCGCCACATTCTTCATCGTGCATAATTGCATAGCGCCCAGAGGCACCACCTGCAACGAAGCGATGTATTTGGGCTGCCAAACCTTCAGAGTCTGTACATTCAAAGTAGTCACCGTTGTCTTTTTTACCACTCTCTGATGTCTCGTCAGCACCAAGCTCTTCAGACAGTAGCGCTCGTGTACTTTCGATAACTTCGTCATTTGCTACGATCATTAAGTGATGTTCATAGCGATTACGATATTCTCGCATTCGTTTTGGTAGATGGTCCGGCCATATTCTGGCAAGCCTCTGGAGTGTGCGATCAGAGAAACTCTTGGGTATAAATGACAATTTGTTCATTGTCCCATCCACCCAGGACTTGATCGCGAACAATTTAGGCAAGAATGCGCTCCCTAAGTACTTAATAAAGAGAAAAGAGTCCTTACAGTATTTGTCTGCACCGTCGAAGTAGCTTCGATGCATGTATTCACCCATTTCTGGTAACTCATCAAATTCCGTGAGGATTCGCTTTCGCAAGTGTGAAAGTTGTGAGGGCTTATTCGTGCCAATATAAAAGACTTTCTCAGTCGTCGGCTTGTTAAACGTGTCTACAATAACGGCAAACACGGCGAGCTTACCTGCGCAACCACTCGACTCATGTAAGCGTCTTTTGTCAGCGTTAAACCGTGCAGGAGTAGACTTATCGATTTCTCTCACTCTTCGCTGATACTCATTGTCTGAAGCTACACCCGGTGAAGGATCAGTCTGGTTGGCTTCAAAATTCCCATCTTGGAGATTAGTCAAAATATCTTCCGGAGAGTCACCGAGATTAATATTCAGGTGATTAACCAAGCTCAGTTCACCCTCAGAATCTAATTGAGCGAACAGCGACAGTTCAGTGTAAGCCGGACCTCGGTTTACAAGATTGCCTCCGGAGTTATTACAGATGCCACCAACCACCGAAGCACCAATACAAGAAGATCCAATGACTGAATGGGGGCCTCTACCAATCGGCCGTAAGATGTCTTCCAGTCGGTAAAGACTGGAACCTGCCCAAGCCAGGACCTGTGCGCCCCCGTTAAGCAATGTTAGCTTGTCTAACTTGATATTACTGATAATGACGACGTCACGATCGTAGTCGTTTCCATCCGGAGTTGACCCGCCGGTCAATCCTGTATTTGCTGCCTGGCAAATGACAATTTTGTTGAATTCAGTGCAGACCTTTAGTGCCTGCCAGAACTCCAATAGGCTCGCTGGCTGTACTACTGCACAAGCATCACCGCCGCCAACTTTGATTCCAGAGCGGTACCTGAGCGTGGCTTGTGGACTAGTTAGTACCCGTCCCCGTGGCGTGGCTGAACGAAGTGCTTCAATAAAAAGTTGAGATGAATTGGTCATGGCGAGTATGCGGTATCCCTGGGCTGCTATTCTTCGACAAGTCGATTCTTGTGCGGGACCTTGATTGTAAGCATTATACTTTGGTTAATGTGCGTGATGCGATGTTTATCGGCGGGAACAGGAAGAATTAGTTATGGCCGGATCGGTGCTTATCTTCCATATTTGAAAATTCGGCTAGGCACAGTTCCAGCGAAACTTGGTTTGAGTAGTTGAGTAGTTGAGTAGATCTTTATCAGTCCGTTTTCCTAACGAGTACTGTGTTGTGGGCATAGAACCACATGGGAGGTCCCGCCATCATAGGGGTCTTAAGGGTGACAACTACCACCCATTAAACGTGCAACAGCTTGCCAACCCTAAAACATTCGCGGATAAACAGCCAAATCAACTTTGCGCGGAACAAAAATCTTTTCAGTGATCAACCCGGCCGCCTGTAAGACATTAGATCATTAGCCAATCAGACATTGACCATCCTCTACCGAAAAACTACCCCACGGACTTCTTTTCGCAAAAAAACAATCAAGGTATTTTTGAAATCCGGGTTAAAGGCGGTTTAAACTTCCTATCCTCTTGGAGCAGCGTGAGTCGTGGGTTTGGACGTTTTAAAACACCCACTCTGGTCAATCGCAACATCGTCCTCTGGGATGTTTTTAGACGGCGTTGCGTTTAGAATTGGTCGGAACCAGCCATGGGCACTGCGTGTCGAACCGGGAACTCGTTCTCTAGGCTGAACAAGGCGGACACGACCGTGCTGCATCTCGACGAAACGACCCGCCTCGGCGTGACCGGTATCCTGTATACCGTGACCGATGTAGATGGCGGAAGGACTGAGGAACAGGAGCGCTTCCTCTAGGCACTTGCCCGGCACGTAATGCGGGTCCTGCCGCGTGAGGCTCCGATCGTGACGGCTGCCGAGGCTGCACAGGTCGTCTCCGACAAGCCGCGGCTGTGCAAGGGCATCGGTGAACTCCTGGTCACCCTCGAACTGATGCGACACCCGGCAAGCGCGGCGCTGATCCAGCGAGTCGAGGAGTACCTTGCGGCACTCGGGATCGACGAAGGTTTCCAGCAACTCGCGGCGGACTATCTCGTGAACGATCGTAAGCACATCGAACGGGATTGGGAGCGAATTCGCCAGCCCGACCTCGAAGAGAGCTTCATCGCTGGTCTGAGCGATGACGATGTCGGTGCCAGAATGCAGACACTAGAGGATCTACCTGCGGACAGTCTTGGACGGACACTCTTCGACTTCTACCGCCGCAATGGCTTTTCCTTCGTGCCCGACGACGAGCCCGAACAGGGCAGCCTCGTTCCCCACGACCTCACCCACGTACTGGCGGGATACGGAACTACCGCGGAAGCGGATATCGCTCTGCAGGCATTCATGGTCGGCGCGGCACGGGGCGAGAAACACTTTTCTTCTCTCGCCGCATCCCTGCTGCTGTTCGAGGTGGGCATGATGCGCTTCCCCGGGATCTAGGCCACCGAGGGCGTGTTGGGCCGACCTGGTGCCGCTGAACTCGTCGCGACCGCGATTTCGCGGAGGCTGCAGTGTGCCGGCGATATCAAAGGAGACCATGCGCACCTTCTGCCCCTCCCACTCGCCGAGGTTCGCAGCAGGCTCGGGATCCCGGAGCCCGATCCCGGCCCGCACATGTTCATCCTCTGACGCGACACGCAGCGGCGGCTACCGCCGCTCGACCGCGTCACGACCGGCCCGGTCCTCCCCTGCTTGGATTGAGCGCTGTGGATGGACCACCTCAGAACCGAAGAGATTAACAAGGACGCTTAAGCCGCTCTTGAAATAGATTCCGGTATAAAGTTGATTGATTGCATATCGAGGTGACACGTTCTCGGACAGTGGGACTGTCCCCTATACAATCAGCACGCGATAAATGCAGTTCTCTCTCATCGAAGTGATTTTTGAAAGTAATCTTCTCTGGAAAGTGTATATCGTTCATTCCGCGACTGACGCATAACGCTTGGCGAAGCGGCAATAAAAGAGTTCATCAGCAATCACCATAGATGACCCTTGTTCGGAAAATGTAGTTTATACTTCGTGTCTTTTAAAACAGATAATCTTTACCTTTACCCGCACATTAAAAAACACACCATGGCGAGAGTTCTTACAGGCGTACAAGCTACCAACGTTCCTCATTTAGGAAACGTGATGGGCGCTATGATGCCTGCAATCAACATGTCGAATGAACCTGAGAACGAAGCGTTTCTCTTCATCGCTGATATGCACTCGCTTACTGCAGTGCACGATGCTGAAGTACTGCGCAAGAACACAAGAATGGTTGCTGCGGCTTGGCTAGCGCTCGGGTTTGATATTGATAAGAATGTGTTTTACCGTCAATCCCGCGTTCCTGAAACGACCGAATTGACATGGTATTTGAGCTGCTTCATGCCGTTTTCACGCCTGAGCAATGCCACGTCATTCAAAGACAAAGCGACTAACATAAGTGAAGTAAACACGGGATTATTCACCTATCCCATGCTTATGGCTGCCGATATTTTGCTGTACGATGCTGATATCGTTCCTGTAGGAAAGGATCAGAAGCAACACTTGGAGTTCACGCAAGAAGTTTCTCGGAAAATCAACATCCGATACGGCAACGCAGTAGAAAATAGCGTGTTCGTAGTACCCGAAGCAGGCATCAACGACCAAACGGTTACCGTCCCCGGCACTGATAGCCGAAAGATGAGCAAGAGTTATAAGAACTTCATCGATGTGCTGTCAACAACAGACAAACAAATGCGCAAGCAGGTTATGTCTATCAACTCAGACAGCACGCCACTTGAAGATCCAAAAAACCCCAACCACTTCATGGTCGACATTTACAAGCTTGTAGCTTCAGACGCGCAAGTGCAAGAAATGCAAGCCAGCCTCAAAGCCGGCGGTTACGGCTGGGGCCACGCGAAACAAGCCATTTACGAGCAACTCCTTGTATTTTTTGGAGACGGCCGTGTGAAGTTTGATTACTACATGAACAACGATGCAGAGCTTGAAGAAAAGCTTCAAATCGGCGAAGCGAAGGCACGTAAAATTGCTGTGCAGACTCTTGAGCGCGTTCGTAGTGTAATGGGGTTCTAGAACTGTTCCACACCCCACCCTCGATTTCCTCAGTAAACTCGCCCCCCTGTAAGACAGTAGATCATTGGCTAATCAGATATTGACCATCCTCTACCGAAAAACTATCCCACGGGTTTCTTTTCGCAAAAAAAAACCAATCAAGATACTTTTGAAATCCCGGGGTAAATACGGTTTAAACTTTCTATCCTCAACAGAACTTTTTATCTTCAGATAGCGCTAACCGCTGACCAATCGGCAGCGCTTCGTAGCTATATACTCTCGCGCTAGGAAGAGATCCGCAGGTGTAGCGAGTGACATTGATATATAAAGCATTCAGGGGTCTTCCAGTTAGTGAATTTCCATCGTGACGATGGCGTTAATGGCTATCCAGGCAACAGTGTTGACCGAGCGATGGTGGGTCGAATACTCTTCACTTAGCGGCACCAATGACCTTTGAGGGTAGGTAGCTATGAGTCTTACAAAAACAGCGTTAAACCATCGGGGGCTAGTCATGAATAAGACCGTCTTATCTTTAAGCCTTTATTGTTGCTTGTTAACAGGCGTCTTTGTTAGTTCGGAGTGCCTGGCCGAACAAGGCGGTAGACCGGATTACGTGACGCTTTCCAATTTTCAGTTTGGTCCGGTGAATCGGTGGAGCTTTAGCCACCTTCGTGAGGTATTGCCGACAGTCAATATTGAGCACGATAGTGAGCGTGTTTTGGCGCTCGAACAAAGCGACGGCTTTGTCAGCGACTTCTCTGTTCTCTACCAAGGCCGGGAGCAGCCGATCAACGAGATTGCGCAAAGTTGGTATGTCGATGGGTTGCTCATTCTTAAAGACGGCGATGTCATTTTCGAAACTTATTACGGCCACCTGACTAAAGACAGGCCGCACTTGATGAATTCGGTTTCCAAATCGGTGGTCAGTTTGTTGGCAGGCAAACTAGAAGATGACGGCGTTATCGATCTGTCGAAGCCGGTGTCGCACTATGTGCCGGCACTTGCCTCAAGTGGCTGGGGTCCGGACTCATTAAGAAGCTTGCTCGATATGAAAGACGGGTCAGATTACACGGAAGACTATCCGGACTTCGGCACGACGTTTCGTATCCAGGATTGTGCGGTGGGCTGGACTGATGCCGACTACTGCCCTAAAGGTATACCGCGCGGTGGTTACGAGTATTTTCCCACCATAGGTCGCAACGAGTCCAATCTCGGCAAGTTCTATTACCGTTCGGGTTCCACGGATGTGATCGGCTGGGTCCTGGAAGAAGCCACGGGCCAACCTCTGGCGAAGTTGATTTCTGAACATATCTGGAAACCGATGGGCGCGGAGTTCGATGCGTTCATTACGGTTGATGAAAGCGGGTTCGTACTGGCGGATCATGGCATGAATTCCACGCTGCGCGACCTTGGCCGCATGGGCCTGTTGGTGATGAACAAAGGCAAGGCGTTGGGTCAGCAGGTCGTGCCGGCTGACTTTATAGAAGACATCCATGCTCAACCGGGCGACCCGACCTGGCCGTATGAATCGCCTCAAAATCTTGAGCCGTATTACCGCTCATTTTGGTGGGGCAAGGGGAACGACGAGCGCGATATCAGCGGTTCTGGAATTCACGGCCAGACCGTTCGCGTTGCACCTGAGGCTGGCATTGTCATTGCTTTGTATTCGACCTGGCCGCGCGCCGATGGTGATAATACCGACCAGTACTGGGAGGCGAACGAAGAACTTATGGATGCTCTGGTTGCGAAATTTCGATAACGCGGAAGACGCCGGGCCAAAGGTGCATGCCGAGTTATCCAAAATCAACAGAACGCTGATCTTCGCACTGAGATCAAAGCGTTTGACCATGCTTGCGCTAATAGCGGTGTCGAAAAATACTTTAGTTTTTGTGCCGGCGATGCGACTGACAATTTTCAGAGGATAGGAAGCATAAACCACATTTTCGGAAGAACGGTTAAGTATGGTGATTGCTGAACTACTGACAAGCCCTGTCTATGGCCGCCATCTCCCTGACGGTGGCTACTAGTCCGTACTTTTCGATCAACCGATCCCACCGTTGAGCATAGCCACAATTGTTAATCGCTGGCATCCATAGGTCAGCCAATAACCACTAACCCTGATAACGTTTAACCACTACTAGTCATACGGCTCCAATCTTTCATAAAACAAACAGGCAACCGAGCTGATTCGATACTCAGACTTTCGCTCGAAAGCCCTGTTATAGTTCCTATCTACCTTGGGTCTTGTACTATCTTAAGCAAGTGAAAAAAGGAGTTATAGAATGGGAATAATTGATGTTGTTTCGGTGTTGTCTGAGATGCCCACACTCCTGAAACTAAAAAAAGGCATGGTGCCGCGTCCCGCCACAGTCGCCGATTGCTTTGGTGCGCGCGTTGAGGCGAATGCGAATAAGTTCGGACATCGATCCGCGATCGTATTTGAGGGAAAAGAGGTCACCTGGTCCGAGTTCAACGCCCTGGCGAATCAATATGCGCACTACTTAAAAAGCCAAGGCGTGCAGCGCGGAGACACCGTGAGTGTGATCATGGAAAACCGAATCGAATTTTTGGCGCTGCTGGTTGGCGTTAATAAAATTGGGGTGACCGCGGGCCTCATCAATACCAACTTAACGGGTAAGCCCTTAATCCATTGCATTACGGTGACCAACTCAAAGAAGTGTATTTTTGGCAGTGAGGTTTCAGGCGCGCTGAACGAGATCAAGGCGGAGCTTGCGCTGACCGAAGGCGAAGACTATTTTGAGATGCCCGATGGCGGTCTCGATCCAACCACCAACTGGGCAAAGAATCTAGCCAACGGTGCAGCTGTGGCAAGCACTGACAACCCTGAAGAAACAAGCCTGACAACCTTGGGTGAAGTTGCGCTCTACATCTTCACCTCGGGGACAACCGGTCTGCCGAAGGCGGCGGTCTTATCGAATCGTCGCTTTCTAACCAGTGCCGACATGGCCGCTATGGCTGGATTTAAGTGCACCGAGAAAGACCGTATGTATATCTGTTTGCCGCTGTATCACGGCACAGGGCTGATGGTTGGTGCGGGCGCCGCGATGGTCTCGGGGGCCAGCATGTTCATCCGCAGAAAGTTTTCAACCTCGAATTTTCTGCCAGAGGTGCGAGCGAATGGTTGCACCTTGCTGGTCTATATTGGCGAGTTGTGTCGGTACTTGTCGAACACCGGGGCGCAAACGGATGATCATAAAAATCCACTGCGCTCGATGATGGGTAATGGCATGCGGCCGGATGTTTGGCTTGGCTTTAAAAAACGCTTTGGGATCTCAAGGGTCGCCGAATTTTATGGCGCCTCGGAAGGCAATGTCGCGTTCGCTAATTTAATGAACCGAGACTGCACCGTCGGTATGACCTCGGCGGAAGTGGCGCTCGTTGAATACGATGTTGATAACGACGAAATCGTTCGGGATGCGGCTGGACACTGCGTGCGGGTGAAAGAGGGTGAGCCAGGATTACTCCTTGGGAAAATAACGCAAGACACTGTCTTCGAAGGTTATACAGATCCCGAAGCGACCGAAAAGAAAGTCATACGATCGGCCCTTGAACCTGATGATGCCTGGTTTAACTCTGGTGACCTGATGCGAACGGTCGATGTTGGGTTTACCCTTGGGTATCCCCATTATCAGTTTGTCGATCGTGTTGGCGATACGTATCGCTGGAAATCTGAAAATGTGTCCACGAATGAGGTGGGAGAGATTATCAACGGTTTTGATCAAATTAAATTTTGTAATGTATTTGGTGTTGAGATTCCGGGCGCGGACGGTCGCGCAGGGATGGCCGCAGTGACTTTGCAAGACGGGGTTGCAGCGCTGGACCTTGAAGCATTTTCAACGTTCTTGCGATCCTCACTGCCGCCTTACGCGGTGCCGCTGTTTGTTCGAATTCAGCCTGATATTGATGTCACTGGAACCTTTAAAATGGTGAAGGGAGAATTGCGTAAGCAAGCCTATGATGTTCGTTCTTTTGAAGACCCGGTTTTTGCTTTGTTACCCGGGGCAGAGGATTACGCTCAGTTCGATGTCGCGATGCTTGAGAAAATTGAAGCTCGGGACGCTGGGTTTTAGGGTTTAAACATTTTCCTGAAACGTTTGGGTGCGGGAAAGCTTGCCAGTCTTGCTGAGGTTGATTCAAGACAGACTGGTTTGAAAATCCATTTTCCCAAAACAGGTTCTTCTAGAGTGCGACGATTAGAACAGGACTTTTAAAACAGAGCGCTTAGAACAAGCGCTTTTGGAATAGAGGCTTTGGATGGGGCTTTGAATAGGCCGTTTAGAATCTGACCGCTAAAATTTCTGCTCCATCAGCCATGTACAAGTTCCACCCAAACACAGGGATTAGATTCAATTTTCAATGGAATCCGATGGTTTTTGACGATCTAACCGCATAGACCACACTCGCTGCGCCAACAGGAGGATAGTAAGTTTTAACCGCACTTATGCCGGATTTCAAAAGTATCTTGATATGGACTTTTTGCGAAAAGAAGTCCTTGAGGTGGTTTTTCGGTAGAGGATGATCAAGGTCTGAATAGCCACTGATCTGGCGGCTTACAGACTGTTGGGTTGATCACCTAGGCGATTGGTTGGCAACTCTCTACTAGCGCAAGACCCTCGCCACACGTTCTTGGTGGGCACGAGCTAATCCATGTGATTCTGGCTGCAACGAATCTGCGGCCGTGGTTAGAAGGGCTTAGCCGTAAATCGGATGATTTTTTAACGCTCAGGAGGAAACCCCTGCATCCAACCGTTATTCTTAGGGTCTGCTGATTCGCTTATCTAGCCACCAATCACTATACGTCCGGGAAACACGTTGGGCACAATGATGCCCTGATTGACAACTAACTGGCCGTTGACGATGACTGCCGTGATTCCGGTGGAGGGAGAATATGGTTGATCGTAAGTCGCACGATCTCGAATAGAATCTACATCAAATATCACAATGTCAGCATCGGCGCCGGGTTGAATTCTACCCTTTCGCTTAAATTTAGGCGCGACGCCCTCTAAACGTTTCGCCGGAAGATACGACATTTTCGAAAGCGCTTCCGAGAGGCTCAATATTTTACTACCTCTTACATACTCGGCGAGCACTCTGCTGAAAGTTCCAATGGCCCGCGGATGTGATTTGATCTTTTTGCTGAAGATAGGCATTGCGTCACTACCGATCATCATTGCGGATGATACCATTGCACGCTGAGTCCAGTCCTCTCGGCCATAGTGATGGATGATGGTAGCGCCAGGATCCTCCGCTCTCACCTCATCCCAACGGGCTTTGGTAAAGAACTCACCCGTCTCTGCCAGTTGAACATCGCTGTAGGTGATACCAAATATGCTTTGCCAATCTCGGTTAAAAACATCAGCACCGATCGATGTTGAACCGGCGTTGTAAGGATAGGATTCAGCGCTGATATCGACCCCTGCGACGAGCGCCTCATCAACGAGTTCGAGAAAGTTGTCGATACCACCCATCGCACTCGCGCTGAGATGACAAATGTGGATTGATGCACCGGTACGTTTTGCTAACTCAATGACCTCTATCAAACCTGAAGGGTCTCCGGCTATTCCACGCCTGATATGAATAAACAGTGGCGCGCGGCGATCAGCTGCAGTGGTAAACAATGCTTCGAGTTCACCATCACTCACAGCGTCATCCAGGTAATCTAGCAGCAAACCGATACCGATGCCCCCTTGATCAATACCCAATCCCACGTGCCGCATAGCGCGCGCTATTTCGGCTTCATCCATCTGCTTTGTAAAAGCTGCATCCTTAAAGCTAAAGGATTTCCCAGCGAAGAAAATGTAAGGCTGCTCAGTATTTGAGAGAACCTTTGCACGCATTGAGGCGTAACTCGCTGACGCACCAAAATTGATCAATGCTTGATCGGAAATATTGTTCGCTACAGCAGCCACCGGGTACGCACCAGCCTCTAGATCCAGCGCAGTGGTCACACCATCTCTTACCTGAAACTGTTGTCCTAGTTGGGTTTGTGCATGACTGTGTAAGTCTATGAATCCGGCAGTGACAACCTTGCCTTTCGCGTCGATCGTTTCTGTGCCTGACAAAGGCGATTCACTGACAGCGACTATTCGGTTATCAATAATCCCGACATGAAGCATGGCATCGGTGGATGATGCAGGATCAATCACACGACCATTGGCGATCACCAAGTCAAAAGATGTTTCTGCTGAAGCCTGGATACTGAATATGCAAGCGAGTAGGACGCAAACCCAAGCTTCCGTACGATGGCCAACAACGAATTGATTCTTAGTCATGATGAATTTTCCTGTTCATACGGCAAAGGGTGCAAAGATCGTAAACGTGGCTACGATGATTGATTCAGTAAAAAAATGTCGCCGTACCATTCACGTTACCCGGAGGATAGGAGGTTTAAACCACATTTTCTGAAGAACGGTCAAGTATCACAGTTGTGACGTGTCCCTGTTTGGCCAGGTGCGGTCTCTATTCAAAATAGGAGAACGGGCCTTTCATAGTCTTAGCACAGGAGACTAAGCTTGAGCCTGAAGCGGGAAATCTGATACCTTCTGCCCCTCTATTCTTGCTCCTTCGCTTCGCCATAACCTAATGTTCAGAGGTTTGGGTGATAAATTTATCAATATAGTTAGCAAACTCTCAAGTATCACTGTTGTAGATGTTCGGTCCATTTCGAACAGCTTTAGCCATTTAGATGGGTTGATTGATGGGTAGATCGGCATGTGGTTTGTAAGAGAATTCCTGGCGCTACCCAATGTACGCTGTGAGACATATGAATAAATTGAACGGTACTTCAGGCGTTGCCTGGAACCTCGTCGCTGATATCGGTGGCACAAACGCTCGTCTGGGTATTGAGGATTATGCCACCAGCAGGCTGCAACTGGTGGAGCAGTACACGGTTTCCCAGCATGAAAATTTCTCCGACATATTGTCGGCTTTTCTGGCCGGAATCGCTTCAGCCCAGACATGGAAGCCGCAGCCTGAGGGCGCGTGCTTTGCAGTTGCCTGTGCCGTAGAGAGTGATTGTCTTCAGCTGACAAACAGCAGCTGGACAATCGACAGGGCTGAGATTTCAGCTATGCTGGGTGGTATTAGTGTTGAGTTGATCAATGATTTTGCTGCCGTTGGGTATGCGATAACAGATCTAAACCCGGAGGACTGGCACGAAGTTGGCCGCGGCCAGCCTGTACCCGGTCGACCTATCGCAATTCTTGGACCGGGAACCGGTCTGGGTGTCTGTTCGCTTCTACCGGTTGGTGCTGAGTATTCCGTCATCGAGGGTGAAGGCGGGCATGTCGACTTTGCACCGGCCAGCAGTCAGGAAATTCTGATTCTGAAGGCTTTGCAGGTAGAATTCGGACGGGTATCCGTAGAACGCCTGCTGTCAGGCAGCGGCCTCCTTAATATCTATCGGGCGCTTGCCAAGTCAGTTAACGATACACCACGATTTGATACCCCGGAGGCTGTGAGTCTGGCAGCGCAAGCCCACCAGAACGGACTGGCAGTGGAAGCATTGTCGACGTTCTTTGCGGTGCTGGGTTCAGTCGCAGGAAACCTGGCACTCACCTTGGGCGCCAAAGGCGGCGTATACATAGCAGGGGGTATCGCGCCCCAATTGATTGAATTCGCAGAAGCCAGCGAACTCAGGGAACGGTTCGAGGCAAAAGGACGCTTTCGATCGTACCTCGAGAATATTCCGCTACGCATCGTGATTAAAGAAGACCTGGGTTTGGTCGGTTCAGTTAAGAAACTAAGCCTTAGTCAGTTCTAAACCGGACAAAATTCGATACCTATTTGAAGTGAAGGAAAAGACCTGATGATGATAAAAGCAGTTCGGTATCTCGGGATTAGCATTGTTGCTGTCCTGGCGGCAGTCCTGGTAGCAGTTGGCGGATATTCTGGCTATTTAGTGGTTCAATCGAGCCAGAACATTGCCAACGCTGGAAGCGAGGCGCCAACGCTCGACCATAATGGCTTCTCTTATCGTGACTTGAATAAAAATGGACGACTTGATGCCTATGAAAACTCGGGTCTGGAAATAGAGGCACGGGTTGATGACATTCTTTCGCAAATGACGCTGGAAGAAAAAGCCGGAATGATGTTCATCACGATGATTGGGGTAGCCATGGATGGCGGCCTGCAGGAATTTCCTGACCCGGATAATCCTTTTACCTTCGCATTTCCAAGCAACTCGGACTATGTGGTGAACAAACTGATGAACCATTTCAATGTCATGGCGACGCCAGAACCAGGGAGGCTGGTGACGTGGCAGAACAATCTGCAGAAGCTCGCCGAACGGACTCGGCTGGGTATCCCCATCACGATCGCATCAGATCCCAGGCATGCTTTTGGATACAACCCAGCGGCCAGTATTTCTTCTGAGCATTTCTCTTTGTGGCCCGAACCCCTGGGTTTGGCCGCTGCGCGTGATTCTGAAATGGTTGAAGCATTTGGCGACATAGCGCGCCAAGAGTATCTCTCCGTTGGTATCCGTCTCGCCCTTCACCCCATGGCTGACCTTGCGACGGAGCCTCGTTGGGCCCGCGCGGCGGGTACGTTCGGTGAAGATGCTGAGCTGTCGGCCAAGACAGTATATGCGTATGTAAAAGGGTTCCAGGGTGATGAACTTGGGCCCGACAGTGTAGCAACCATGGTCAAACATTTCTCAGGTGGGGGACCGCAGAAAGATGGTGAGGACGCGCACTTTACTTATGGTAAGGAGCAGGTCTACCCGGGCGATAACTTTGATTACCATCTGATCCCGTTTGAAAAAGGCGCTTTTGCGGCGAACGCAGCGCAGATTATGCCTTACTATGGTATTCCGGTTAGTCAGACCAGTGAGGATGTTGGGTTTGCCTTCAATAAAGAAGTTATGACTGGAATGCTAAGAGATAAGTATGGCTTTGATGGCGTGATCTGCTCGGACTGGGGACTCATCTCAGAGTTTTCGATATTTGGCGTTACGATTCTTGAAGCAAGAGCCTGGGGCGTTGAACATCTGAATGAATCCGAGCGGGCGCTCAAGATGTTAGATGCGGGCGTTGACCAGTTTGGTGGTGAAAACATTCCCGAAATTGTTGTTGAACTTGTGCGGTCAGGCCAGGTTGAAGAGGGCCGAATTGATCAGTCCATACGAAGACTGCTCCGTGACAAGTTTACTCTTGGGTTGTTTGATGACCCTTTTCTGGATCCTGACGAGGCTAGAAAGGTGGCCGGTTCAGAAGAGTTTCGTAAAGCCGGTATTTCAGCACAGAGGAAATCACTCGTACTGCTGAAAAATCCCACCCAGACAACAACGGGTGTGCTGCCACTTACAGGTAAACCGAAGATCTATATTGAGAATATTGACCCCGCTATCGCCGGGCGTTACGGCCAGGTCGTAGAAAGTAAGGCCGATGCAGATTTTGCGATTGTTCGTGTGTCCGCACCCTACGAACATCGAGAAGGCTTGTTCGAAAGTTTTATGCACGCCGGTGATCTGGATTTCAAAGGCGTAGAGAAGCAGCGACTCATAGCCCTGATGGATGAGGTTCCGACAATTGTGGACATCTATCTGGATCGAGCGGCTGTCATCCCTGAAATTAGTGAGAAAAGCGCAGCGTTGATTGCCAATTTCGGTGCGACAGACGGGGTTCTTCTGGATGCCATTTTTGGTAAATTCAGCCCGACAGGAAAGCTACCGTTTGAAATGCCGTCGTCTATGGATGCTGTTCGCAAGCAAAAAGAAGACGTGCCATACGACTCAGTGCTGCCACTATTCACTTTCGGGCATGGTCTTACCTACCCACGTGTGGCACTGAACAATAGGAAATGAGGTTAACTTATGATTTGGTTGAAGAGATTATGTTTGTTTATCGGGGCGTTGCTGCTGCTCGGTGTATTGACGGTTGGCTTTTGGGTGGGAGCAAAAATCGTACTGTATGATCAGCAGGACGATGCAACGCATCTTACAGAAAAGAAACGTTATCTAGAGAGCATAGGGAAGTTGGATCGATCTACTGATCGCCCCAATATTGTTTTCATCCTGTTTGATGACCTAGGTTATGGCGATCTAGGTATGACGGGCAGCCAGGCGATAAAGACCCCGACGATTGATAAGTTGGCCAGCGGTGGTCTCACCATGACTAATTTCTACTCACCTGCGCCAGTCTGCACCCCTTCGCGGGCTGGTTATCTGACCGGTCGATTCCCTGTGCGTGCAGGTATGCCTCTTGTGCTGTTCCCCAGTTCATCGCCGATAAACAATGCCAACCGGATTTTTGGTGTCAATAACCGATTCCCCGCGGAAGAAATTACTTTGGCTGACACGCTGAAGGCCAGTGGGTATGCCACCGGCATGGTCGGGAAGTGGCATCTTGGAGATCAGTCACCGTCCTTGCCAAATGACATGGGATTCGATAGCTTTTTTGGCGCTCTGTACAGTAATGACATGACACCGTTTGCGTTGTACAGGAATAAAACGGTAGCAGTAGAAGCTCCCGCTGATCAGAGTCGACTGAATGAATGGTACGGTCGTGAGGCAGAGCAGTTCATTTCAAACAATAAAGAGGAACCGTTTTTTCTTTACCTGGCCCACAATTTTCCCCATATCCCGCTGTATGTGCCGGATGAAGATAAGCGCAGATCCAGCGGCGGCCTTTACGGTGATGTCGTCGAAGGCCTGGATGATGTGGTGGCCAGAGTCATTACGTCGCTGAAAGCCAATGGTGTCTATGAAAATACCATTGTCCTGATCACCAGTGACAATGGACCCTGGTTTCAAGGCAGTCCAGGTCATGATCGTGGACGTAAAGCAGATACTTTTGAGGGCGGAATGCACGTTCCTATGGTCGTGCACTGGCCCGCGAGGTTCAAACAAGGCAGGTCCGTATCGGGTCTAAGCATGGGAATGGACTGGTACCCGACGCTGCTGGACTGGCTGGATATTCCGCTCCCGACTGATCGTACTATTGACGGGAAGAGCCTGACGGCAATGCTGGAAGACGGCCAGGGTTCTCCCCATGATTACCTCTATTACTTCGACGGAGAAAATCTGAGGGCAGTCCGGGACGAGCGTTACAAGTACCATGATGAGCCGAGAATTCCCTACGCCGGAGGAACTACACCTGTAGCTGCTCGTATTGCAAAAGGACCGTGGTTATTCGATATGATGACAGATCACAATGAGTCCTATGACATTTCAGGCAATCAGCCTGATAAAGCGAGTAGCATGCGTGCTGTACTTGAGGCGAAACGGAACGAAATGCTCGAAAACCCACGTGGTTGGCTAAGCTCTCCACCATAAAACGAATCTTGTTATTTCTCCTGATTGTCACTGTACTCCCTGCGACTGGGAGTACAGTGATGCCCTCTTTTTTAAAACTGGCCATCTTCTTT
>JABJED010000174.1 GCA_018665025.1 Gammaproteobacteria bacterium | reverse complement strand
CTCAATCACCCTTCGGTTTCTGTTTCGGCTGCTTTGTCCTTCGAATGCAAAGTCGTTGGTGCCGAGCTCTGGCTCCACGTCAACTGCGGCGGTGGGCAGCAACACATCAAGTTGTTCAAGTTGCGAGAGTTTGAATACGTCGCCGTCAGTCACGGCGGTAACATGAGCCGGATAAGTGCCGGCTA
The DNA here is from genome assembly GCA_018665025.1 of Gammaproteobacteria bacterium. Taxonomy (GTDB): domain Bacteria; phylum Pseudomonadota; class Gammaproteobacteria; order Pseudomonadales; family Azotimanducaceae; genus UBA9659. The sequence goes on along the minus strand of JABJED010000174.1, from coordinate 11,282 downwards.
CTTCAGGCCAGCTCTCTTCATCCAGGTCCGTGGATTTTGGTTTAAACAAAATGACATCGATCTGGTACCAGCCCTGAAGCTGCTCTTGCCCCTGGGCAACTGTCGGGTTGAAAACTATCGCCACAAGTATGAATGCGGCGGCTGTGAGATGTCTAACCAGCAATGTTAACTCTCTTGTTGTCCAGTCGTTCCAGTAAACGTTCAACTTTCGTGAATCGGGTGTCGATTTTTTCCATCTTATCATCGAAGACCAACTGATTCGCTGTTGCCAGTTTATATCGGTGAGGCTCTGACTGGACCAGTTTTACGATGGAACCGGGATCAATCGTTGTTTCCTGATCGAACTCGATTTTGCCTCCCCGTTCTCCGGCATCGAGTTTTTTGATGCCAAGTTTTTCGGCATGCAGCTTCAATGTGGTGACCCGGAACAGGTTCTTCACGGGCTCAGGAAGCAACCCGAACCTGTCGATCATCTCGACCTGCAGTTCTCGTAATTGGTCCTCTGTTTCCGCGTTGGATATGCGCTTGTACAGGACCAGGCGCATATGCACGTCTTGCAGGTAGTCATCAGGGATAAGCGCAGGCAGGTGAAGGTTGATTTCTGTGCCTTCCTTTAGCGGTCTATCGAGGTTCGGGGTCTTGCCTTCCTTGATGGCCTTCACGGCGCGATCAAGCATTTCCATATAGAGCGAATAGCCAATCGTCTGCAGGTTACCTGTCTGCTCGTCTCCGAGAAGTTCACCGGCACCCCTGATTTCAAGGTCGTGGGTTGCCAGGATAAAGCCGGCACCAAGGTCTTCTGCATCAGCGATGGCGTCAAGCCTTTTTACGGCATCGGAGGTCATTGCTTTGGGGTGGGGCGTCAGCAGATAGGCGTAAGCCTGGTGGTGGGATCTTCCAACGCGGCCGCGTAACTGATGCAACTGGGCCAGGCCAAATTTGTCAGCCCGGTCCATAATGATGGTATTGGCGTTCGGAATGTCGATCCCGGTTTCGATAATCGTTGTGCACAGAAGCACATTGGTGCGCTTGTGATAGAAGTCGGACATCACCTGTTCCAGCTCGCGCTCGCGCATTTGACCATGGCCGATGGCGATCGTCGCCTGTGGAACCAGCTCCTGCAGTTTGGTGGCGGTGTTTTCAATCGTACGGACCTCGTTATGCAGGTAGTAAACCTGCCCACCACGCATCAATTCCCGCTGTATCGCCTCCTTTATCATGCCTTCGTTGCTTTGCCGGACAAATGTCTTGATCGATAGTCGTTTTGCCGGTGGCGTCGCGATGATCGACAGATCCCTCATACCTGACATCGCCATATTCAGGGTTCGCGGAATGGGTGTTGCGGTCAGCGTGAGGATATCCACCTCGGCCCGCAGAGATTTAAGTTTCTCTTTTTGGCGGACGCCGAACCTGTGTTCTTCGTCAATGATCAGCAGGCCCAGGTTTTTAAAATCGAGTCCTTCCTGGATCAGGCCGTGGGTGCCTATGATGATATCAAGGTTACCGGTGGCCATTTTCGCGATAACTGCTTTCTGTTCCTTTTTTGTTTTGAAGCGCGAGATGGAATCAATATTCACTGGCCATTCTACAAAACGGTCTTTGAAGGTTTCGGTGTGCTGCCGAGCGAGCAGGGTGGTCGGCACAAGTATCGCGACCTGCTTGCCGGATTGTATGGCGATAAATGCTGCACGCATAGCAACTTCAGTCTTGCCAAACCCGACATCCCCGCAAATTAGTCGGTCCATGGATTTCTCGGAAACCATGTCAGAGATCACGTTTTCAATGGCAGATTCCTGGTCAGGTGTTTCCTCGAAAGGAAACGCGCGCGCAAACTGGTCATAGTTGAAGTCTGGTACCGGGTAGCTGAACCCTTTTCGCGCCTCTCTTCTTGCATAGATGTTCAGTAGTTCCGCTGCGACATCATGAATCTGTTCAGCAGCTTTCCGTTTTGCCTTCTGCCACGTTTCCCCGCCAAGCCTGTGAAGGGGCGCGAGTCCTTCCCCGGCACCCGTGTATCGGGATATCAGGTGCAGTGACGAAACGGGCACGTACAGTTTCGCGTCTTCCTGGTACAGCAGGGTAAGAAACTCTGTCTCCTGCCCATCGATAGTCAGTGTCTGAAGCCCCTGGTATCGCCCGATGCCATTATCAATGTGCACTACCGGTGCGCCAATGCTGAGCTCCGTCAGGCTTTTTATTGCCAGTTCTGCAAAGTTTTCCTTTTCCCGGTCGCGCCTGCGTTTTTGCAACACCCTGTCGCCAAACAGCTGGCGCTCGGTGATCATTGCAATGTTGCCAGTGGCGAGTGGTCGATCCAGGGGAGCGACGGTAATGGCAAGTTCGCAATCGTCTTCAATGAACGATTGCCAGTCCTCGACGACTTTCGTTGATAGACCCTGTTGCGCGAGAAGGTCATCGACGACCTCGCGTCTGCCATTCGACTCGGTGGTGATCAGCAATCGTGCGGTAGATCCATCGACGAATTGTTTTAGCGCGTCGAGTGGTGTCTGGCTGCGCTCGTTGATGGTGAGATCTTGAAGCAGTTTATAGTCGAACTCATAGTCGAATACACGGCCCTTGTTCTGGGGCGTTGTGCGGAAATCTACGCGAGGGTATTGCTTCAGTCCGGCGAACAGCTCGTCAAGAGGCATGAGAATGTCGCGCGGTGGCAGGATCGGTTTTTGGATATCGTAGCGAAGATTCTCATAGCGATCTTCGGTTTCCTGCCAGTAAGCCGCAAGCTTGGGCTCTATGTCGTCACAGAAAACCAAAGTGTTGTCGGGTAGATAGTCAAATAAGCTTTCCAGCTCTTCAAAAAATAGCGGCAGGTAGTATTCGATACCGGCAGGAGACAGGCCCTGGGAAACATCACGGTAGACCGGGCAGGACCTCGGGTCACCCTGGAACCTCAAAAACCACTGGTCCTTGAACTGATTGATTGCATCGCTGTTGAGCGGAAATTCCCTCGCTGGCAGGAGCGAGATTTCGTCGACCTGCTCCACTGAGCGCTGGGTTTCGGGCTCAAAGGTCCGCAGCGTGTCAATTTCGTCATCGAACAGGTCAATCCGGTATGGGAAGTCAGAACCCATTGGGAAGATATCCATGATGGCGCCGCGAACGGCGTATTCGCCATGTTCATAGACTGTTTCAACCGAGCGATAGGCTGCGCCCTGTAATCGCCTGCGCATCTGTGGAATATCGAATTTTTGCCCTTTCGCCAGTACCAGGCTGCTACCCAGTATGAATTGCGCTGGTGCCATTCTCTGGCTGAGTGTTGTGGCGGGTATCACGACGATGCCACTTTCCAGGACCGCGAGTTGGTTCAGCACATCGAGACGTTCCGAAATAATGTCCTGGTGCGGCGAGAAAGCGTCGTAAATCAGGGTTTCCCAGTCAGGCAGGTGTAGGATGGTTTTATCGGATCCCAGGAAGAACTGGAGTTCATCGTGCAGTCGTTCTGCCCCCAGGGTGTCAGCTGCGATTACCAGTATCATCCCTTCGTGGCTTGACGCGACCCCGGCTATTGCATGAGTTTCCGCTGCGCCGGGGAGGTTAGACCATGTTCGGCGGTCTCCTGGTGTTGATGGCAGTTCAGGGTGGGTAATCATAGAGTGGAATGATCTGCAGGCGGATAATTGAAGGAGGAGAAGATTACCGGATGGGCGAAAGAACTCAAGGGGTATAACATGCCGAATATGAAGCAATTCCAGCCAGGTCAAAAGCTCATTGTAATCAGCGTGATTGGCGGATTTGTGATTGGGCTGGGTGCCGGTTATGCGCTTTGGGAATATCCAGAGTATCTTTTGCTGGAAACAGTCCCGAGAATCGAATCGCCAGCAGCACCGGTTGAGCCACTGGTAGCTGACAATGCGCCTGAGGTTCATCCGAGTCAGTTTGAATCTCTGGTCATCCGCGCAAACGAAGCTACAGGTTCCGGCGATTACGCTGCAGCTATTGACCTGTTGATGCTGGCGGACCTGTCTGCGGTCTCTGCGAAGGAGATGGAAGAGGTAGTCTACCTGCTGGACAAAGCGGTGAATCTTCGGGTCTCGCAACTCAGGCAGGCCCAGAGAGTAGCCGAGATAGATACCCTCTATGAATCAGTGACACTGGCGATGCCGGAGCGAGCCGAGTTTTACCTGCGACTGGCGGAGCACCGCATGGATATGGATAACGATCAGGGCGCTTTACCGGTGCTTGCCCAGATTGAGAATCATCATCAATGGGGCGGACGTGCCAGGGAATTAACCGCCATGATTACCGCCCCTGAACTCGGGATGCCGCTCGCCAGTGTGCCGCTTTCCCGCTCAGGTAATCAGTTTGTCGTGACGGCCAGCCTGGATGGTCAGCGCGAGGTCAGGCTGCTCATTGATACGGGCGCATCGGTCACGATTGTTGCGCCGGCGATTCTTGAGAGCCTGGGTTACGTCCTTGGCAGCCGAACCGGAAAATTTGTGACAGCGAATGGTGAAGTAGATGCGCCACTAGTCGAGATTCAATCGCTGACCTTGGGTGAGCAGGTGGTCAGCCCGATTACTGTGGGTGCCATTTCATTATCACGTCGTACAGCGTCATTCGACGGGCTTCTTGGAATGAACTTCCTGCAGAAGTTTGAATTCTCTCTGGACCAGCAGCGTAGCCTGCTGGAACTGCATTTCCGGAGAGATAGGGGGGACGTTCAGTGATCGTTATTCGCAGTCATCATCTAGCTAAAAAATGAATGTCCATTTTTTGACACGGTTCGCATTGAATAACGGCGTCCCAAAATAGATAATTCCTACGATTGGCAGTTGACCCGCTGCAGTAAGCGGATCACCTGCTAAAAAATTGCTTAATCTGAGGATTCACTCGTGGCTAAACCCGGGCTAGAAGGCGCTTTCGCTGATTTTAAGGAGCGCGAAGCGCTTGCCGAATCAATGATCCCAATGATCGGTACTCTGTATCGTCGAAACGTCGTGATCTATATTCATGGAGTTCCTCTTTACAATCAGTCCGTCATCGAGTTGATGAAGGCGCATCGATTTGTCCGGCAGATTGAAAAGAATGAGATGTCCGAATTTGAGACGCATCCGATGTTGGAGAACCTGAGCAAGCTGGACCTGGGGCCGGCGCACATTGATATCGGTAAATTGACCTCCAACTTTATGAATGACAACGAAGGGCTGTCAGTGCAGGCATATGTCAAACGCGAGTGTGCGGCAATTTTGGGTCGCCACGATACGATCTCGCACCCGCCTCGTGACGTGGTGATCTACGGTTTCGGTCGAATTGGCCGGCTGGTCACGCGGCTCCTGGTGGAAAAGGCGGCGGGGGGACAAAACCTGAGACAAAGGGCGGTTGTGCTGCGTCCTCCAAAGGATCCGGTCGATGATCTTTACAAGCGGGCTAGCCTGTTGCGCCGGGATTCCGTTCACGGCCCCTTTAAAGGAACTATCAGGGTAGATGCTGACAATCATGCCCTGATCTGTAATGGCAATGCCATTCACTTCATCTACGCGACTGACCCGTCAGACATCGACTATACAGCTTACGACATCCAGGACGCCCTGATCATTGACTCAACGGGTGTCTGGCGAGACCGAAAAGGCCTCGAGCAGCACCTGGAGTCAAAGGGGACTGCCAAGGTGTTGCTGACGACCTCGGGTAAAGGCGATATCAAGAATATTGTCTCCGGCGCCAACTCAGATCTCGTTATGCCTGAAGATTCTGTTATTGCGGCCGGGTCCTGTACGACTAACGCCATTGTTCCGGTATTGAAGAGCATTAACGACCACTTCGGTATCGATCACGGCCACATGGAAACCGTGCATGCCTATACGGATGACCAGAACCTGCACGACAACACGCACTCCAAGGAGCGGCGGGGTCGTAGTGCGCCCTTGAATATGGTGCTAACAGAAACAAATGCGACTGAATCCATTGGCAAATTATTGCCTGAGCTTGCGGGTAAGTTCACCGGCAACTCGATCCGCGTACCCGTACCCAATGTCTCGATGGCTATCCTGAACCTGGCCCTGTACAGAGAAGTCAGCCGCGAAGAAGTGAACGATTTTCTGCGGGATGTGGCCCTGAACAGCGCCATGAACCGGCAGATTGATTTCACGACCTCAAGGGAAGTGGTTTCATCGGACTTTACGGGTAACCGGCACGCCGGGATCATAGATTCGCATGCGACGATAGCGAACGGCAAGCGGCTGATCCTGTATGTCTGGTACGACAATGAATTTGGCTATTCCTGCCAGGTCGTCAGGGTTGGCCAGAAGATGGCGGGCATCAAGTACCCAATTGTACCACCGCAACCGGTCACTGGAGCATCGACCAGTGCAGAACAGCAAAAAGTAAAATCGGCGTAATACATCGATAAGTGGTTGAAATAATGCGGTGTTAGGTGCGCTTGCTATAGCAAAATAGCTGGCGGCTCACTATAATCGCGGCAGATTTTCCAGGGAATGTCAGTGATGTCCCTGAAGTTCGAAAATTGACCAAAATCGAGTTCATCTCGGCAGTCCGTTATGACCAGGATACTGCTGATAGTCAGCATTCGATTGACCCCGGAAACTAATACTTAAGATTCGATAAGGCGTTGTCAGAAAGGCATGATTAAGACGAAACGCGGGCTCGATTTGCCCATCAATGGGAGTCCGAAACAGACCATTGAAGACGGACCTTCTATCCGGCAGGTAGCACTTGTCGGATATGACTACCCCGGCATGAAGCCAACGATGGAAGTCAGGGAAGGCGACCAGGTGAAAGCCGGTCAGCTGATCTTTACCGATAAGAAAACGCCGGGCGTGAAATTCACGTCCCCCGCCTCGGGCAAGGTTGTTGCCGTGAATCGCGGCGACAAGCGTGTATTCGAGTCGCTGGTGGTCGAAGTCGATGCTGGTGCTGAAACGGAAACCTTTGTTGCCTATCCCGCAGCGCAACTTCGCACCCTTGAGCGGGGCAAAGTTGTTGATAATCTCGTCGAAAGTGGCGAGTGGACAGCGATCCGTACCCGGCCCTACAGCAAGGTACCGCAACCCGATTCGCCGGCGCCGGGCGCGCTGTTTATCACTGCATCAGACACGAGGCCACTTTGCGCCGACCCCGCTCTCTTTATAAATGAACACCCGGATGCCTTCCTTGCGGGGATAGATGCGTTGGCAAGGCTCACCGAGGGCAAGGTCTACCTCTGCTCTAATGCCGGTGCAAGTCTGCCTGCAACAGACAACCCCCAGGTTCAGTCGGAACAGTTCTCCGGACCTCATCCCGCAGGCAACGCCGGGACACACATACATTTTCTGCATCCTGTCCACACTAACCGGAATGTATGGTACGTCGGTTACCAGGATGTCATCGCCATCGGTTATTTGTTCACGTCAGGCAAACAGTTTTTTGATCGCGTGATATCGCTGGCTGGGCCGGAAGTCACCCGCCCAAGATTAGTACGAACAAGGCTTGGTGCAAGCACTGATGAACTTGGTGCCGGAGAGTTAAGTGACGGTAACAATCGGGTTATCAGCGGCTCGGTGCTTGATGGCCGGAAGGCTTCCGGTGCCACTGCGTACCTTGGTCGCTTTCATCACCAGATCTCTGTGATCCATGAAGGCACCGAACGTGAGCTACTGGAATTCGTGATGCCAGGTGTGAGCAAGTTTTCGCTGACCCGCCTTTACCTGGGTGCTTTTCGCAGCAGTAAATTCAATATGTCCACTTCAACAGAGGGCAGCACCCGGTCTATTATTCCGCTTGGGACGTACGAGCAGGTCATGCCGCTCGATATCCTGCCTACCCAGTTGCTGAGGGCGCTGGTGGTGAGCGATTTTGATGCATCCGTAGAGCTGGGTGCTCTTGAACTGGATGAAGAAGATATTGCCCTTTGCACCTACGCGTGTCCCGGCAAGTATGAATACGGGCCTTATCTGCGGCAGATGTTGACGCGAATTGAGACAGAGAGCTAAGTATGTGGTTGCGTGATGTACTCGACAACATAGAGCCGCATTTTGAGACAGGCGGTCGATTTGAGAAGTTTTATAGTGTCTATGAAATGGTAGACACCATCTTCTATTCGCCGGGTCATGTGACCAAAACGTCGTCGCATGTCCGAGACGCGGTGGATATGAAACGGGTAATGACCACGGTCTGGTGGTGTGCCTTTTTCCCGATGTTTGCCGGGATGTATTACACAGGTCTACAGGCAAACCTTGCCATGGATTCGATGGGTGTAGAAAGCCTTGAAGGCTGGCGCGGAGCTTTGCTGGAGCTTGTGGCTGGCTACGATGTCGACAGCATATGGGACTGTTTAGTTTATGGCGCGATGTTCTACGTGCCTATTTATATGGTGGTCTTTGTCGTTGGTGGTCTGTGGGAAGTTGCCATCGCGACGATCCGGGGTCATGAGGTTAACGAGGGATTCTTCGTCACCAGTATATTGTTCTCGCTGATTGTGCCGGCGTCGCTGCCGCTCTGGCAGGCAGCGCTTGGGATATCTTTTGGTGTGGTTATCGGCAAGGAAATATTCGGCGGAACCGGTAAGAATTTCCTTAATCCGGCACTGACAGGTAGAGCGTTCCTTTTCTTTGCTTATCCCGCGGAGATTTCGGGCGATGCGGTCTGGACAGCGGTTGATGGGTTCAGTGGGGCCACCCCCCTAGGCATAGCGGCCCTTCAAGGTATGGAAGGCGTGACCACGACTGGGTTTACCTGGATGGATGCGTTCCTCGGCAAGATGCAGGGTAGTGTTGGAGAGACTTCGACGTTGGCTATCTTTATCGGCGGCGCCATTTTGTTAATTACCAAGGTAGCGTCGTGGAGGATTATGGCGGGCGTCATGCTTGGCATGATTGCGACGGCACTGATGTTTAATTCGCTTGGTTCCGATACCAATCCGATGTTTTCCATGCCCTGGTACTGGCATTTGGTACTTGGGGGCTTTGCCTTCGGTATGGTTTACATGGCAACGGACCCTGTGTCCGCGGCGATGACCAATACCGGAAAGTGGTGGTATGGAGCCCTGATCGGGGTGATGTGTGTGCTGATCCGAGTGATTAACCCGGCGTTTCCAGAAGGGATTATGCTGGCCATTTTGTTTGCGAATCTGTTTGCTCCATTAATTGACTGGCAAGTTGTGCGGTCCAATGTGAAGAGGAGGCTTGCGCGTGTCGGAGCCTAAATATAATAAAGATTCAATGAAGAATATCCTCGTTGTATCGTTGCTGGTGTGTTTTGCCTGCTCTGTGGTTGTGTCCAGCGCGGCGGTCTTTCTGAAACCACAAAGGGTGGCGAACAAGGACCTGGATCGAAACAAGAATATTCTTGAGGCAGCTGGACTCTACGATAAACAGACCGGGCAAAACGTCGATATTGCTGCTGAATTTGAGAAGTTTGAAATTCGTGTCGTGGACCTGCAAGAAAAGAGAGTCCTTAGTGACCTTGAAGCGTCCGACCTTGGCATTGAAGCGCGGACTTATGACCAGCGAAAAGCTGCAAAAGATCCTGCTATCTCAAAGGCCCTTGAAACAAGAGAAGACATTGCGTCTATTTCACGGCGCGCCAGGTATAGCGTTCTGTACCTGCTGAGGAAAGACGGGGATATCAAAACGATCGTGCTGCCAGTTCATGGCTATGGTCTCTGGTCTACCCTGTATGGGTTCATTGCTCTGGACGGGGATATGAATACTGTTTCGGGCATCACTTTTTACGAGCATGGCGAAACAGCAGGCCTGGGTGGTGAAGTCGACAATCCCGCATGGAAGGCGCAGTGGTCCGGCAAGACGATCTATGACGATGGTGGCGTGGCGCTGAAGGTGATTAAGGGTGCTGCGAGGGCTGAATCGGCAAAGTTTAATTATCAGGTTGATGGACTGTCAGGTGCAACACTGACCAGTCGAGGTGTAGAAAACCTGGTGAGCTATTGGATGGGTGATGACGGTTTTGGTCCCATTCTTGATGGCTTTCGCGGGTAAAGAGGCAAATTATGAGCACTAAAGAAGTATTACTTAACCCGCTTTTCGTTAATAACCCCATTGGGTTGCAGATACTGGGAATCTGTTCGGCGCTGGCGGTCACTACCAAGATGAGCGTAGCGCTGGTGATGTGTATTGCGCTGACTCTGGTGACGGCATTTTCGAACCTGTTTATCTCTATGATTCGAAACCAGATTCCCGGCAGCATCCGAATTATCGTCCAGATGACGATCATCGCTTCACTGGTCATCGTAGTGGACCAGGTGTTGGGCGCTGTCGCCTATGACATCAGTAAGCAGCTTAGTGTATTTGTTGGCCTGATCATTACAAATTGTATTGTCATGGGTCGGGCGGAAGCGTTTGCAATGCAAAATCCGCCAGGGTTAAGCTTTCTTGACGGCATTGGTAACGGTCTCGGTTACAGCGTAGTTCTGATGCTGGTTGCGACTATCAGAGAGTTTTTTGGGTCTGGCAGTCTGTTTGGATACGAAATTCTGCCATTAGTCACAAACGGAGGCTGGTATTCACCGATGGGTTTGATGCTCTTGCCTCCAAGTGCGTTCTTTATTATTGGTCTGCTGATCTGGGCCCTGCGCGCCTGGAAGACAGAACAGGTTGAAGAACCCGAGTACGAAATTGGCGGTCACACCGCGTTGTCCAGGGTATAGGGGGGGCTTAACTATGATTGAATACTACTTAAGTCTCTTTGTTCGTGCTGTTTTCATTGAAAACATGGCGCTCGTGTTTTTTCTTGGCATGTGCACGTTTATTGCCATCTCCAAGAAGATCGAAACGTCGATGGGGCTTGGTATCGCTGTAGTCGTTGTGCTGACAATTACGGTACCGGTTAACAACCTTTTGTACCAGTATTTGCTGGCTGACGGTGCGCTAGCCTGGGCTGGGCTTCCGGATGTGGATCTTAGTTTTCTGGGTTTCCTGTCCTATATCGGTGTGATTGCAGCGATAGTGCAGACCTTAGAGATGTTCCTTGATAAGTATGTCCCTGCGCTTTACAACGCGCTGGGCGTTTTCCTGCCGCTCATTACCGTCAATTGTGCAATTCTCGGAGCCTCTATTTTTATGGTGAACCGCGACTACAATTTTGCGGAAAGTGTTGTCTATGGCTTTGGCTCAGGTTTGGGCTGGGCAATTGCCATCGTGGTGCTGGCAGGCATTCGGGAAAAGTTAAAATACAGTGATATACCGCAAGGTCTGCGAGGTCTTGGGATCACTTTTATCACAGTGGGCTTGATGTCCCTGGGCTTTATGTCATTCGGCGGCATTTCACTTTAGACATTTCACTTTAGATATTGCGCGTTAGACATTGCACGTTAG
>JABJED010000173.1 GCA_018665025.1 Gammaproteobacteria bacterium | reverse complement strand
TGTACCTCTACCGAAAAACTACCCCACGGGCTTCTTTTCGCAAAAAAACTCAATCAAGATACTTTTGAAATCCCAGATGAATGCCGTTTAAACTTCCTATCCTCAAAGCTACCTTTCATGGTCATAATCACGATGAAATAGAAAGATACCTATTCGGAGGTAAACCCTATATTTTTGACAGCCATGTAAGCTGCTGGGTAACAAAAAAAGCTATAGAGTTGTTGCAATAGTCCGTGATGGAAGTATGAAAACATTTCTGTATAACGCTGAAGATGACACCATAATGAATGTTCATGACTTGGCAACATTGGAAGAAATATAGATTTCAGAAATTGAGGACAAAAATTCAGGACACCCAGTTCGGCATTTGGCCATGAGGTAAGCGTATCGTGAAAAGTGATATCGGTGACAAAAAAGATGAAAACGTTGCAGGCAATGGATTGCTGCATCGACGGGCGCTACTAAAGGCGTCTACGCTAGGCATAGCGGGGGGGTTCTTGCTACCCGCTCAAGCAAATTTATCTAGCATTCCTGGCGCGCCGCAAAGCGTTTATGGCAAACCATCCAGGTTCACAGGTTTGCAGCGCGAACAAACTGCGGGTCACCCCTTTGGACCTGAAGCAGGTTCTTCCTCTAGTCCATTGCAATCATTGAATGGCACGATCACCCCTAACAGTCTTCACTTTGAACGACACCATGCCGGGATACCCGATATTAACCCAGAGCGTCATTCGCTAACGATTCATGGTGATGTCAATCAAACGTTGAAGTTTAGTTATGAAAACCTGTTGGCTTATCCAATGGAATCGCACAGGTATTTTCTGGAATGTTCTGGTAACAGTTATCGAAACACATTGCCAACAGCATTGGACTTAACCGCGGGTTCATTGAATGGTTTGATCTCTGGGGCAGAATGGACTGGCGTACCTTTGCATTATCTCTTAGATGAAGCAGGGTTAGGGAAAGATTCCAGTTGGGTTATTGCAGAAGGCGCAGATGCCTCAGGTCACACACGAAGCATACCGCTACAACTAATTCTTGATACAGCCATGGTTGCTTTATATCAAAATGGTGAACCATTACGTCCTGCGCAGGGTTATCCCATGCGGCTGTTTGTACCCGGTTGTGAAGGTAATATTAGTGTGAAATGGCTAGAGGCTATCAAGGTTCAACAAACCCCGGCATACACTCGAGAAGAAACCAGCAAGTACACGGATCTGTTAAAAGATGGTACGGCCGAGATGTTCTCCTTGGGGATGGAAGTTAAATCAGTGATCACATCGCCCTCAGGCACGATGAAGTTGCGCCGAAAGGGCGTGTACGAAATATCCGGGATGGCGTGGTCTGGTGCGAGGATGATTAGCGCTGTCGAGGTTAGTGCTGATGGCGGCAAGACCTGGGCGGAAGCCATGTTGCAGTCGGACAGCCAAACCAACGCATTAACCCGCTTCCGAATTCCATGGCATTGGTCTGGACAACCTAGCGTTTTACAGAGTCGCGCGATTGATAGTAAGGGCAACGTTCAGCCAACGAGAAACATGGCTTTGGAACGTTACTCTATGGCCAATTATTATCATTATAACGGTATTCAAAGTTGGCAGGTGGATGCAAAAGGGATAGTGAAGAATGTTTATGTATAAGGGTAAGGAGAGATTGTTCACTATAAGGCGACCTGCAGTGATTGTTCTGGCTTTCTTTTTACTAGGGGAATCGTTTGCTGCTGAGGCATGTGAGAATACGCTGGGTTCTTCAGTATCAGCTGCATTGGGTGAGCCAGTTGAGCATTATGTTAGTTCAATTGTTTCTCCCGACGGTTCGGGCTTACCCGACGGCGGTGGTTCAGTGGCAGAGGGTAAACAGGTCTATGAAACCCAATGTGCAGCCTGCCATGGTATTGATGGTGATATGCAGGGCAATCGATTGGTAGGTGGTATCGGTACTTTGTCGTCAGCGCGGCCTATTGTAACTGTTGGTAGCTATTGGCCTTACGCAACAATATTGTACGACTACATCGCCAGAGCAATGCCCTATGGGCAAGCTCAGACGCTAACTGCAGATGAAGTGTATGCAGTTACAGCCTATATATTACACCTAAATGGGATTCTGAGTGACTCAGCAGAGCTTGATGCATTAAGCCTGGTAGAGGTTGACATGCCTAATGAGGATGGTTTTGTTGAATTGCCGGGAATGGGACATAAGTAGGTCAGGCTCTTATAATTGAGCCGCGGACTTCTTTTCGCAAAAAAACCCAATCAAGACACTTGTGAAATCCGGGATCAATGCGCTTTAAACTTACTATCCTCCACTTCTTCAACTTACCGCCACGCGGCTCGGTATAGCCCACCACCAAATTCGGCATAGGCGGTCCAAAGGACCACGTCAAAAAAGCGGACGCAAGCGAGCAATACCCTCTCGAATATCGTCTTCGCCGTAGTGAGCGAAACACAGGCGAAGGCAGTTATTCAGCCGCCCGCAACTCGAGAAGACGGCACCGTCCTGAAACCCTGCCTGGACCCTACGTGCCTTTTCTCGGAGCGGGCCAGTATCGACGGAATGGTCAAACCTGAGCCAAAAGAAATAGCCGCCATTTGGCCGGGTCCATTCAGCAATGCCCTCAAAGTGCTCATGCAAAGCGGCATCCATCGCTTCAACTCTGTTGCGATAACTGTGTCGTAGAAACTCAATGTGCGTTTCGAGGGAACCGTTGTCGATTGCCTTGCGCACGATGAGCGAACTGATGTGATTGATACTGCCGCCGCTATTCATTAACCCAAGCGCGTTGGTTCGCGCGACTAAGCCTTCGGATGTCTGAATCCAGCCCAGCCGCAATCCGGGCGCCAGAATTTTTGAAAAGGAACCCAGCGATACAACTCGCCCGCTGTCGGACATCGTACCGTAGGCGGGTGGTGGCCTATCGTAGTAATAGAGTAGCTGGTAAACCTCATCTGCAACGATGAGGAAATCATGTTCTTCCGCCAGTTCGACGATTTGCCGTCGACGTTCCTCTGTCGTGCTTTGCCCTCCGGGATTGTGGTAGCTAGGTATGGTGTACAGAAATGCAGGCCGGTGCGACTTCAATTTCTCTTGCAATGCATCTACTGACAAACCGTCATCGTCGACAGGGATGCCAACAATTTTCAGTCCGTGATCACGAAATATTTGGAAAGCGAGAAAATAGCTTGGTTCTTCGACAAAAACCGTGTCACCCGGATTGGCAAATACAACCGACACCAGGTCCAGTCCCTGTGAGTTGCCGCCAGTGACGATTAACTCATCGGTCGTTGTTGGAACGCCGTAGTTTCTTGCAAGGAATCCCGCGAGTGAATGAAGAAACTGCTCATCTCCTTGCGTAGCGCCATAGTTCAGGTCGAACGGCTGGGCTTCATCGAAAAAAGAACGGCTGGCTTCTCGCACGAGATCGAGTGGCAGGAGATCTGCAGATGGTTGGCCAATACCGAAATTGATTGTCCCTGCTGGCGCCGCACCATCGAATGTTACTGTTTTACTCATAAAACAAATCGCCTTACATCATCGTCTTTGCCATCCAGGAAATTTCGTACGTTGGCTGTTGATATTCTGCGATTTTCCTGGACTGAAGCGTCAGAATAAAACGCGACGTGCGGGGTCAGAATGACGTTCTTGCGGCCGATCAGCTTCGATGAAGACAGGTCCGGTGACTCGTCGTCAAGCACATCGAGACCCGCCCCCGAGATCTGTCCTGTGTCGAGTGCGTTGACCATGGCTTCTTCGTCAATCAATGCTCCGCGCGCACAATTGATTATCAGGGGCTTGCGCTTCATCTGCTCAAATGCGGCTTTATCGACCAGGTGTTGGTTGTCGGCCGTCAGCCCGCAGTTCAAACTAATAATATCAGCATGACAATAAAGCGCTTCAAGAGTGCAATAACGAGCGCCGAGGTCGGCAATCAGTTCGTCATTCGGGTAAGGATCGAAAGCCATGATCGCCAGGCCGAACCCTTGTGCGCGTCGCGCAACCGCCTGACCAATTCGTCCAAATCCGACAATACCGAGAGTGAGGTCCCGCATTCGAGAAAGGCCCCGCAAAGAATCAAACTGCCACTGCCTTTCGACCTGCACTTGCTGGTGATACTCCGGCAGGCGCCGGCATAGGGCAAGCATGAGAAGTACGGCGTGATCAGCGACCTCTTCGGTACAGTACTCGTCGACGGCACAGACTCGGATCCCGGCATCCGCCGCTGCCTCCAGATCGACATTGCCGAAACCGGTCGCGGTGATCGAGATGAGTTCGCATTGCGATAGCTGCTCGATTACATTTCTTGTCATTGGAGAGTAAGCCGTCAGAACGACCTCAGCATCCTTACAGGCCGCGATGAGTCGATCCTCATCGCCGTCGCAGGCATATTGCACGAGCTCAACCCCTGCGCCAAGCATCGATCTCTCAAAATCTAGATCACGCCTCGCGCTTTTCAATGATTCCGCAAGGACGACTCGCGTCATTCAGATTTGCTCCCTAGCAGACTGATACCGAAGAAAATGACTATGGATACAGTCAAACCAGGCCAAAGTGGGTCGTTGTTAAATACCGGGGCAAGGTTCATGGCTGACGCGCCATACCAGGCTATTACTGTTAGTAGTGCCAGGCTGATACTCCAGAATGCGGCGTCAGTATTGACCTTCTCAAGCGTCATCATTGCGATGGTCGGTACGAACAATGCCGCTGCGTTTATCGTAAACGCGAGTAGCAATATGCCAATGACATCCTGCATTACCAACGCCATCAGTCCAGAAGCTGCGCCGACAATCGCGGCAAGGTACATGCTGTATCTAAATAGTTTCGGGGGAGAAACTTCCGGGTTGATGTAACGCTGATAGATATCACGACTGCCATTCGCAGCCGCCGTAAGAATGCAAATATCAGCCGTGGACATCAGCGCTGCAAGAATGCCAACCAGCAATAGGCCTTTTAGACCAACGGGGAAAATGTCCATGACAAGCCGAGACAAGATGTCGCCGCCACTCTCGACGTCCGGGTAAAGAAGCGCGGCCGTTAGCCCAAGCCATATTGCCCCAATGATCAGGGGAAGCAGGAATACAGCCGCCAAAAGCGTACCGTGTTTTGCTGTCGTCTCGTCTTTGGCGGCAAACATCCTTGTGTAGCTGTCCATCGCCACGAAAAAGCTCAAAGGGATAGAAACACCGAGCGCAAGCATCGTCGGCAAGCTCCACCCGATGGGGTTCATATGCCCCGGAGGTAGCTGGTTTGAAAATGCCTCCCAGGTCCCACCGTTCGCAACTGCAATGGGAATCCCGACAATCACGATACCGACGAAAAGCAATGTGAATTGGACCCAGTCCGTGTAGGTAACGGCGAGAAAACCACCGGTCGCTGTGTAGATAACAATTATCGCACTAGCGAGCAATAGTGATGAGGGATAGTCCCACCCGAGGAGAGTACTTAATACGGCACCGGCTGCCGCTAGCTGCCCGGCGGCATAGCCAATAAAAGCGATGATGGTCGTAACCGTGGCGACAATCCGTGTGCGACTATCGTAACGTGTTTCGATAAAATCCGGATAAGTCAGTAACTGATGCTCATTACCTTTTCGTTTTATGCGGGCTGCAAAAAGGCTCCCAAATAACAAGCAGCCGATCACCATGCAGGTAATATACCAGCCGCCGGATACCCCGAACTCGTGAGTCTTTGTGACGCCGCCAACAATCGCGGCACCGCCGACCCATGAGGCCAGCCAAAGACAGGCAATTGAAAACGAACCCAGTTTTCCGCCGGCAACGAAAAAGTCTTCCACGCTATTTTGGCGGCGACTCGCATAAATCCCAATGGCGATCATGAGTGCCAGATACGCGAAGATGATTGCTGTGTCTATGGGTCCAAGCATGATGAGAATGTACAGGCTTTCGCGCCGCGTTGCAGTCAGTTTAAGACAAATAAAAGGGCAGTCTTGAATAGATCCTGCCACCATCGATTAAAACGCTTACTGCAAGTCCATCCTAAACCACCAACCTTCAAATACCCGGTAAAGGTCGCCTGCCCGACCAGAAAACCTGAGCAGTGATCAACCCTACCGTCTGTGGGCTAGTACATCAGTGACCAGTCAGACATTGACCATCCTTTACCGAAAGACTACCCAAAGGACTTCTTTTCGCAAAAAAACCCAATCAAGATACTTTTGAAGTCCGGGATAAATGCGGTTTAAACTTCCTATCCTCGTAAGCCCATTTAGCACCAGTAGCACCGAATTTTCGAGCCATACGCGGGCCGTACAAAAAAAGTCCCGACCACCCACTGAGTGATGGTCAGGACACGAACGTTTACCGTCGATTGCTTAAATAGAGCAACCCCATTTAACGCCTTGCGATCGTTCTTAGCCTTTACAAACTAAAACGAACCCCTACAAGATACCTTCTACCGTAACTCTCATTCCGAATCGGGTTCCACTCCTTTCCTGCATATTGGCCATCCTCCTCATTGGTGAGATTATTGACATTCAGGAACAGAGAAGCCTTGTACCCAATCAAAGGCTCGAGATCGTATCGCATGGCAAGATCAACGCGACTTTGCTCATCCCAATAAATAGCCTGCGTAAAACCAAACACTGCACCAGTTTCTGTTTCATCCTGGAACGCATCTCTATAACGATAGCTCAACCGGCCCATAAACCCGTGATCCTCATAAAATAGTGAGATGTTATATGACAAATCGGATTGGCCAGGAAGATCAAACTTTAAGCCATCAGGGGTTGTGTATTCTGAAGATATGGCAGTCAAGTTAGCCTCCATACCAAACCCTGCCCAAAAACCCTCAAGATAGTTATCTAGCCTGGCGGTGTAGGCGAGTTCGAGCCCATTAAGCTCTCCATCCTTACCATTATCAAAAGAGGAAAGGTCCCATAAGTCACCCGGGGATGCCAGGTCAGAGTATATGGTGCCGTCAACCTTAACATTAGATTCGGTGATAACGTTGTCAATCGATCTGTGGAAAGCTGTCACAGATAGAATACTTGCGTCGTTAAAGTACCACTCCCAAGCGACATCAATCCCCCACGATTTTTCTTCGTCAAGCTCTGGGTTACCACCGGTGACCGCCTCCCCAATTTCGCTGATTGAGCCAGCAGCTCTCGCCTCAATATAGGTCGGACGACTGATGCCCGTAGAGAGCGAAAGCCTTAACTTCTGATCGTCACGAAAATCCCAATTGACGTGGGCACTAGGCAAAACATTCGTATAACTGTTACTCACCTTAAGAGGTTGAGCAACAGAGCCTACCAGCTTAATACCAACCGTTTCGTAATCTGTATCTTCGACGCGGACCCCGAGCACAACATTTCCCCAGTCCATATCAAATGTTTGCATCAAGTACGCTGAAAGGATGGTTTCGTCAATTTCTAAAGCTTCATTTGCCCTGAAATCGGGTCGCTCTAAGCCATCCGCAACCATCTGATTGTAAATTTGTTTGTTATCAACATAGGTTGCATTGATCGTATTACTGAAGTCTGTATCCCATGCACCGGTTCTCGCTAACGCAATTTGCTCCTGAGTAATATGGGGTCCTGAAGCAATAGTCTGAAGCGGCGCGCCCCCCCCTTCCGCATCTCTAGCGTCATATTTGAATCCGACTTTAATCACGCCCCATTTGTTGGCGCGACTAGCGTCAAATTTAAATTGATCCGTATCGATATTTAAAGCGCCAATCGCGTCAATCGTTAAGTTGGTAGGGTAACGAACATCACCAATGTTTTCGTCGAAGTAAAGCGCCGGCTCAGACTTATTACTAAAGTCGTATGCCACGTCTGTAAGCTCTGGCTCGCCCCGCTTGCCATTGAGAAAAACAATCGGTAACCAAGTATCGTTTACCGTTTCGATGTCACTGTATTTGACATCAACATCCCACTCACCAAATGTGAACTCAGCGCCAATGGTATTCACATTCGTCTCGTTATCATAAAAACCGTATTGAAGAAGGTTTCTCATATCTGCAATCGGCGAGACACCAGAATTTGCAGGAAGCCCTGAAGGAAAATAAAAATACCAGTGATTTCGTTGCTCTTCGTCCGTGAACTTCGTGTTGGTGGTGGAAGCATAAATCTTTCCACCATTGTCCAAATAGAACTCTATACTCCCACCATAGGCTTCATCTGTTCTCTCGAGCAGATAGTTCCTGTACTCGATCTGATTTGGAATTAGAGCGCCCGCCGAACTTCCCGAGGCGTGATCCATCTCTCTATTATCTGTCGTTTGTTCGCGCGAGTTTTCTGAGCCATAGATGAGAAACCCAAACTTGTCATCAGAATAGGAAAGCCGGGCATTGGCTTTAGACATGTCGCCATCACCTAAATCTTGCTCGCCGGTCCCAAGCTCCATAGAAAAAGCCCAGCCATCAGTGTCACCCGGGGCAAACGTTTTGACGTTAATATAACCTGAAACAGATTCACCGGGCATATCGGCGGTGATCGCTTTGTTAGCCACTACTTGAGACGCGATGACCGACGGATACGCATCGAACCTCGGTATCCTGCCGTTTTCTACCCCTGGCACATCCACACCGTTAAAGGCTGTCGTTGTATAGCGCTTGGGGGAACCACGAAAGCTGATGTATCGAGCTTGACCCTGATCACGTTCTATTGATATACCCGGCACTCGACCCAGGGCATCAGCAAGGTTTTGATCAGGAAACCGGCCGACGGCATCTGCAGATATAACGTCGGCAACGTTGTCAGCCATTCTCTTCGCGTCGATTGACGACTGCGTACTCGCTTTGATCGATTT
Organism: Gammaproteobacteria bacterium; assembly: GCA_018665025.1. Taxonomy (GTDB): domain Bacteria; phylum Pseudomonadota; class Gammaproteobacteria; order Pseudomonadales; family Azotimanducaceae; genus UBA9659. The sequence goes on along the minus strand of JABJED010000173.1, from coordinate 5,451 downwards.
ACCAACAACCACCACTTCTTCTATGGCTTCCTCAGCAATCGCTACTAACGCTTGAGCACCAACAACCATCGACAAAACTAGTACAACAAAATTTTTCAGGACTACTTTCCTTTTTCTCACAGCCATATCCTCTTTTCTACAATGAAATTCTGTCCATACAAAACACATCATTTTGTCTGAACCAATTTATTTTTTTTGCAAATTTTATTATGTTTTTAGGTGATATTTTCCTATTTCTCAGAGCTACCCCTCTGCTCTGCACCAAATAGCATTCGTAATACAGAGATAGACGACTCGCGGGGGAAAATCCGCCAGTCATATTTAATAAGGCGAGACTTATCAGGGAAAGACAGGTGTTATGGCCAGAGGTTATGGCCAGAGGTTATGGCCAGCGATAAGCGACCATTACACCAAAAGATAGCGGCGCTCCGGGGGTTTCATAGATCCAGGACGAGCCAAAATTATCAAACCGCTCGCGAAAGTACAGCTCATCGTTCAGGTTCTTTCCCCAAAGTGAAACTTCCCAACGCGCATGCTCCGGAGCAATCGTCACTCTTGCATTCAACAACCAGTAAGAATCAGCCTTCAGGTGTTCACTATTATCGATGTTTTTATAAACCTCATCGGTGTAGTTGAAGTCGACAACGATTTTGCTGGAAAGCGACGGCGTGATGCGCCATGCGTAGCTGACTAGTCCGTTAAAAGTTAATTGAGGCGCATCTGGAATCTCGTTACCTACGTGCCCCCGGTAGTCAGCAAGGGCATCAGCCATAACTTCCGGATCGGAGGAGTCAAGGCCATCAACGCGCCAGTCAGTAATTTCTGTGTTGACGTAAGAGATTCCAAAATGCGCATTCAGGCCCGATGCTGGTTTCAACCAAATATCTGACTCCACCCCCCAGATTTTGCCTTCGCCAACATTTGCACGGATGCTTTCAAACGCCCCTTGCACCGGAATCCTGCGTTGAGCTTCCGCCTGCATATCCTGATAGTCGTAGCTGAAGTAACTAAGGTTCCACCGCGCTACGCGCCCCGACGTAACGCTTTTCAGACCGGCTTCCCAAGCATAAACCGATTCTCCGAAAAAAGGCTCAAATGACGCAACACTAGTGATCGTTGACCCATCATATCCGCCACTTTTGTAGCCCTTATTCCAGGTCAGATAGACGAGAAGATCATCTGAAGGGGTCCAATCTAGGCCAATTTTCCCCGAAACATCATCTTCTTCGAAGGAGTCTTCGCTGAACAGAGGAATCCCCAGTATGGCAGGGCCGAGATCGACACCATAAGGCCCATACGGCGCGACGGGAATGAAAGACCCACCCGAATAACTCTTATCGTCGTGCGAGTACCGCAACCCTGCAATTAATCGGATCGCCTCAGCCAACTGCCATTCACTATGCACAAAAACCGCATGATTCGTCCCTTCCTGCACAAATTCTGTTGCAATGGTGGTCCGTAGTACACCATCCAGACTGTTTATGTCTTTGCGCGATTCGATCTTCTCTTTTCCCAGATAGATGCCGACCATCCAAAGGAACTGATCAGCCTCCTCAACCTGGAACCTGACTTCCTGGCTCCATTCATAGAGATCGTCAACAAATAGCTGATCCAGGATTCGGTAGGGGCTGGATTCCTCAAAAGGCAATGTTCTTTCGATAGTTTCAAACCCAGTCACCGATACCAGATTCCCAAGCTCGAAATCCATATCAACTTTAAGGAAACCACCTATTCCTTCTATATCGACAGTACTTCCACCTGCACCAAAATTTGCGTCGACGGTAAAGGGGTCATTATCAGCAGGCGAGAAACCGTTAAGATCAACACCATCAGGCCCCATTGATCGAACGAACATGTCGGATCCGTCTTCGGAATAGTGAACGCTGGCGCTAATCTCAACTCGTTCTCCAGGTTGCCACGCCAAAGTGCCGCGAAGCGAGTGAAGATCCTGCTCCAGAAAATCATCGTCTGGCGGCACGAATGGATTGACGGGTATGACTTCCCCAGCCGGAGGCATACCTAAGCCCAAACCCTGACTGTCAAGCACAGATGCTCGTGCGCCCAAAACACCGGTAGAGACAGTCGTACCATTATTTTCATAGTAGCCATCAGAAGTAACTGACTGAAAAGCTAGCCGTCCGGTTAGATTGACGCCGAGGGAACCACTGACTGCCCCCTCCAACTGGCGAGTATTCCAACGGCTGTAACCCAGGTTCAAATAGGCCTCGAAATCCGTTGTTGGCTTTGCTGTCAAAAAGTTTATTGCCCCGCCAGTGGTATTGCGACCGTAAAGCGTACTTTGCGGCCCCTTAAGAACTTCTACTCTTTCAAGGTCAAAAATCTGGAAGGACTGGTAGGCAGCACTCGCCATATAGACTTCATCAACGTAGATACCAACCGACGGATTATTGTTGATGTTGTAATCGTTCAGGCCTATCCCTCTAATAGTGAAGACAGGATTCATGGAGCCAAGGGAATTTTTTACATCCAGACCTGGCGTCTGCCCGGCTAAATCCTCAGGCCGCTGCATACCGACATCCCCGATGTCTTGATTGGAAAAACTGTTCACAACTATTCCCACATCCTGCACATTCTGCTCACGCCGCTGGGCAGTTACCACGATCTCTTCAATTTCGCTTTGCGCATTTCTGCTCTTTGAACCTCCCCCTGGGATTCCGCCGCGATCAATCAAGCCGGATGTCAGAGCAGCGATAATACGACCAAGGAAAGAGCCCCTAAAGCCGCCCTGCTGCCCTTTGATGGAAATGACATTGAGCTGACCATCATTGATTGTTGTCGCGAGCAACGTATCAGCTAACAACAAAGCCATGCCATCGGTCACCGTATATTCGCCACGCAGTAGATTCGTCCTAATCCCAGATGTCTCCTCAAATGGGAACACCAAAGTGACACCTGCCTGCTCAGCAAACCTAATTAGCGCTTTGTCAGCACTTTGCCGGGGAATGTTGAATGTTATGGTTTTGTGCGGGTCATCTATGGATTCAGCTGACGCGTGAATCGTCACGAAAACCAGAATGGCCATGATAAATTTTAGCCACAACAAATCAGTTCACTCAGCAGGGCCTCGAGACTAATTAGTTTGAGATTCTGACGACTGGATCCGTTGTGACAGTGATATGGTGTTGCCATCTATCCTCTCATCTACAATGTTGAAATTTGCTCGTAATGATCTCAGAAAACCTTCTACGTCACCGGCTCTAAACAAACCTGCGACACGCAGCTGTTTCAGTTCCTCTGACTGAATGATGAATTCCATGTTGGTATAGCGTCCAACCTCGGAGACAGCACTACTTAACGATTCACCACGAAATACCAGATTACCATTACGCCAGGACAATCTAACCTCTATTTCTTCGGGTTCCAGGACTTCCACAGCCCGCGGCCGATATTCACCCAACCAGATTCGCTCATTCTCAGCAATCAGTTCAAGACCGGACAGATCTATCATATTTTCACTGCTTGCACCTGGCTTGATACCGACGCTGACCCGCCCTTCCGACACGATTAACTCAATCTGCTGGCTGTCATCAATTCTGACGTTAAATTTCGTACCTATTGCTTCAATGACCCTGTCGCCAACCACCACTCGTAATGGACGTGCTGGATCGTGAGCGACATCAATGTGAACTTCGCCCCACTGGAGCGTTAAAAGGCGCTGGTCAGGTAGCATCGACACATCGAGCCTTGTATCTGTATTCAATTGCACAACGCTACCGTCATTCAAGTGAATCGTGGATCGATCACCTACCGGAGTCTCGTAACGAGCTTCGCCAGAGTAGGCGACCTCTACCGATGTCTCGACTGTCAGGTTTTCGAACCTCTGATTTTCGAATAAAAGCGCAGCATAAACCGCAACGGCAAGGATGACTGAAGCAGCAATTGCCAGCCGTTTTCTTGTCGATTGAAGACCACTGTGCGGAATAACCTCGCTCAGCTTCGACAATGCATCCATCTGATCCCATAACTCAGCAAACACAAGAAGCTCGGATTTATTTTTGGCATCCGCTGACATCCATTGCTTCAGCTTCGTTTCCTCTTCTCGAGTAAGCTTGCGTTCCAACTTTGCTATCCAATGTGACGCTTCCTCAAGACGTTGCTGCTGACTCAGAATTGGGCGTACATTACTCATTGGGTACCTCCTTTTGAGAAGTGTGCAACCTCACCCTTTGCTCCTTCCCGGCCATCCTCTTGCCCTCGTTGCTGGTTCTGCAGATAAGTCCTGCATCGTCGAATGCCAAGGGCTATATGCTTTTCGACGGTACTCGCACTAATGCTCAATTCCTCTGAGATCTCTTTCTGGGAGTAGTTGTAGACTTTCTTTAACACAAATACGCGACGGCACTGCAACGGCAATTGTCGAACAGCATCACAAAACTGACCAAACTCTTCATGCGAAACCACCTCTCTGTATGTGGAGTCTTCCAAAGGGTGGTTTAAGTCATCGGCTTCAATCCCGATGTTCAGCCGATGACTGGCGCTTTTTATGTGATCTAGCGCCAGGTTTTTTACCAGCTTAAAAAGAAATGCCCTTGGATGACGGATCGAATTCTGATCACCCACCTGACACAATCGAACGTAAGCTTCCTGAACAATGTCCTCAACCGTATCCGGCGGAACAATTTTCAGAACCGATCGTACCAGTTCGTTCCGCATCGCGACGAACAGGCCATCTAACTTATTCATTTCCGCCATAGTAAACACCGGTCTCCTGACCATTAGAGATTAGACGAATCTCGACGCCTTTTCCGCTAGTCTATCCTATCAAGTGGTCTCTAGGATCCATAAAAAACCGCCTCTCGACGATTTCTTCTTTTGCGGCCAATTCAACGCCGATGCAACATCACCGGAGGCCGATACGCGACAGGTTTTTTTCGATTGCTTCGCAATCACGACCCACGCTGCCAGCTCCGACATTTCTCTATCGGTTTTCGCAGTGAACGTACAACCACCACGAGCGAAACCGACGTCCTCGCCCAGTTCGTCAGCGAGCCCCTCCCAGATCTTGAGGCTCTCCTGCATGATCCGGAATGTCTTTTTCGATCGCCAGGGGCTGAGTCCACGTGTTCGATACGGTGTTTTGATTTTCGTCGATCATTGCACTCACATCACACCACCCAAGGACACTCGGATGGCCTCGCCGCTAACGCCGCTTACCTCATCGGAGGCAAGAAAGGCAATCATTACCGCAACCTCGTCGGGCGTTGCCACCCGGCCTGCACGATAGAGGGCGGCGCGCTCCTGCCAAACCTGCTCGGTACTAACATCTCGCTCCAGCGCCTCAGCGGCAGCGTGTTTCTCCGCCATTTCTGTGCGCACCCAGCCAGGTAGTACCGCGTTCGACGTGATACCAAACTCACCGCAGTCCTCAGCCACGGACTGCATCAGCCCCAGCAGACCTGCCTTTGAGCTGTTGTAGGCGCTGCCGGCATA
>JABJED010000172.1 GCA_018665025.1 Gammaproteobacteria bacterium | reverse complement strand
TGAACCTACAAGAAGAAGTTAACCAGACAAACGAGAGCCCAGACGTAAAACCAGTCTTATTGTTTGTTGATGATGATGATCGAGCTATTAACCTGCTGAAACGGGAGTTTGAAGAAGCCAGCTATGTTTGCCACTTTGCGGAATCCGCATTCAAGGCACTTGATATCCTGCAAAAAATAACCATCGACGTTGTCATTTCGGACATCAACATGCCGATTCTCAGTGGCACTGAATTATTCGAACAAGTTAAAAAGAAACATCCCGAAGTAATCAGAATCGCCATTTCCGGCTCTATAAACATCCCCGAGTTCGTCAACGCAATTAATAAAGCTAGCGTCCACGCCTATGTCGTTAAGCCTCATCAGCCAAAAGATCTAAAACTGATCATTTATAAGGAATTATTGGAGCGTAGAAAGAATCGTCAGGAAATTGACCGAATCAAGGCAAGCCAGAAAAATGCGGCTAACAGAGCCCGTGAATCCGGCGCATCTCTCTCAAAAAACCAGGGGTTAATTGAAGCGATACAACAAGGATATAAGAAGCTGTTGATTAGTTATGACCCCACCTTCGAATCAAAGCGAGAGCGCTATGAGTTTAGGAAAAACCTCGGAAGTGGGATTGGCAATGCCTTGAAATTGGACATGATCACAAAAATGCAGCTCGACATGGGTTTATTTCTTTCCAGTTTTTGTAGTGCAAAAAAAATTAAATCGCTATCTACAGGTCCCATGGACGATTTTATGGCCGTGGCGATCGCCCTGGCGAGGAAGGACGATGAAGCTTTGGGTAAAATTACCGAATCCCTCGTGCTAAGTGAATGTTTTAAAACTATCTCGGCAATGGATACGCTTATCTATGAGCAGGAACTTAACTGGAATGAATCGATTAAAGTAATCAATTCGCAGCAATCTAGTTATGACGATGAGGTGCTCCTTGCTTTGAATGATCTGTAAATGCAAAACGCAGAGTCGAACGATTTTCAACTCTGCGAAGCTTGATCGATCCGTTGCGCATACTCAGTAACCAGCGCTTAAATCAATCAGGTAACCCAAGCACCCGCTTCGCAATAATATTCAGTTGAACCTCTGAAGTCCCACCTTCAATAGAGTTTGCTTTTGAACGTAGCCATTCGCGGTTGGTGGACAATTCACGGGGATCAAAACTATCTCCCTCCCATCCGAGACTCTGGCTACCCATAATGTCCAATAAAATCTCAAACCGGTTTTTGTTCTGCTCCGTGCCGTAGTATTTGAACATTGACGATGCTGGAGAAGGGGCAGAGGTTGTTTTGGCTTCTTCGGCTGATCTCCTGAGCGTCAATGCGAAGGCTATACTATTCATTTGGTGCCGCGCGATGCCATCGCGCAGGCTGGCGCTGGCTATCTTGCCATCAATCTCGCCCACGTATTGCTTGGCCTGGTTCTCCATCTTGTTGGCGGGGTTGTTTGTTTTTCCACGCGTCCCCATACCTGCAACCATATTGCGTTCGTGCTGTAACAGTTTTTTTGCGATGGTCCAGCCCTGGTTTTCTTTTCCTACGAGGTTTGGTCTTGGGATTCGAACATCGTCAAAAAAGGTTTCACAGAAAGGTGACTCGCCGCTTATTAGCTGAATCGGTTTTGTACTGATACCTGTTGATGTCATATCGAACAGGACAAAGCTGATACCTTCATGTTTGGGGGCATTGGCGTCTGTTCGGACCAGGCAAAAGATCCAGTCCGCGAAGTTGGCATAAGAAGTCCAGACCTTGGAACCGTTGATAACATACTCATCGCCGTCAACAACAGCCCTGGTTTGCAGGCTGGCGAGATCAGACCCGGAGCCGGGTTCACTGTAACCCTGGCACCAGCGAATTTCCCCGCGGACGATTTTTGGCAGATGTTCCAGTTTTTGTTCTTCGTTCCCATACTCAAGCAATACCGGGCCGAGCATACTGATACCAAACGAGATGAGTGCCGGGCGGGCATTGATTCGTTCCAGTTCACTTTGAAGCACGCTATTTTCTTCAAAACTGAGCCCACCACCACCGAATTCCTTTGGCCAGGTTGGGCAGGTCCAGCCCTTTGATCCCATTGCGTCAAGCCAGGCCTTTGAGTCTGGGTTGGGGTAGGTAGCGTTGCGACCACCCCAGACAGTTTCATCTTCTGACCCTGAGGTTTGCATACTTTCAGGACAGTTTTTATCAAGCCACTGTCTGACTTCCTGGCGAAAGTTTTCCATTTTTATTTCTTCCTGTATCGATTCGATGTGAGTTCAGGCTATTCGTTAACCAGACGAACAGGTGTTCCCTTGAAGAAGCCTTCAATGTTTTCTCTGGTCTGCTGGATAAGTCGGGTTCTAGATTCTATTGCGGCCCATGCGTTGTGTGGAGTGACGATCAAGTTAGGTATGTCTTTAAGTAGAGGGTCGTCCATGTCTGGAGGTTCCTGCTCGAGCACGTCTATCGCCGCGCCGGCAATGTTGCCGGCCTGCAGGCAACTGATCAGGTCATCTGGATCAACCAGACCTCCTCGTGCCGTATTAATCAGGAATGCATCCTGTTTCATGAGCGCGAGCGTATCGACGTTGATGATCCTCGAGGTTGCGTCGTTTAGCGGGCAGTGCAGGCTGATGTAGTCAGAGGTACGTAGTACTTCTTCAAATTCAGTTCGGCCTTCTCGTGGCTCCCTCCCTGGATGTTCGCTGACGACAATTTTCATGCCGAGTGCTTCTGCCGCTGTTCCAACGGCCTTACCCAGTTCTCCATAGCCGACAATACCCAGTTGCTTGCCTGCTATTTCCCGGATGGGGTGGTCGAGTAGGCAGAAAACGTCAGATGCTTGCCAGTCACCGCTGCGAACCGAGGCCTGGTATTGATGAAAGCTGGTAGAGAGGTTAAGTATCAGGGCCAGTGTGTGTTGAACCACTGAAGGCGTACCGTAAGCAAGGGCGTTACTCACCTTAATGCCGCGACTAGCGGTTGCCAGGAAATCTATATTGTTGGTACCCGTTGCCATGACACTGATGAACTCCAATGCAGGGGCAGACGAAAGGCTGGCTTCATCCAGGACAATCTTGTTGGTAAGCACGACAGTGGCGGCCTTAATACGTTCGGCAACTTGCTCCGGAGTCGTGAACGGGTGGACCTGCCAGTCATCCAGGAGCTGGGTGACCGGTGTAAGGTCTATATCTTTACCTAAGCTATCTGCGTCGAGAACAACTCCAAACATATAATCAACTAGCCTGGGGTAGCCTGATTCCACTCAGCGATTCTTTCAGCATGGGCTTCAAGTAGCGCATCGACATCACCATTAATAGTCAAGGAAACAATCGTGTCACCCTGTGCTATCGAGTCAACAATATCCTGGTCAGTCGCAGAATCAACTGAGCCGAACACACTGTGAGCGCCATCCAGATGAGGAGTAGGTCCATGAGTAATGAAGAACTGGCTGCCGTTAGTGCCGGGACCTGCATTCGCCATTGAGAGTTTGCCTGCCACATCATGCTTGAGGCTTGGGTCAAATTCGTCCTCGAATCGATATCCGGGACCACCGGTGCCTGAGCCAAGCGGGCAGCCACCCTGGATCATAAAATTAGGAATGACCCTGTGGAAGTTAAGTCCATCGTAGAAATTCTTTGTCGCAAGGTTAATGAAACTTGCCACTGTCACCGGTGTTTGATCGGGGTACAGGGTGATATTGATGGTGCCCTTGCTGGTTTCCATGGCTGCTGTGATATTCAAAAGGGAATGTCCTTATTGGTTAAGTTACGGTTCTGATTCAGTAAAGGGTGTTACGCTATCGGTTGTCAATGGATACGTAATCGCGTTTATGTTCGCCTAGATATAGTTGGCGTGGTCGGGCGATTTTGAACGGTGCAGCAATCATCTCATCCCAGTGGGTGATCCAGCCTGGCATTCTACCAAGGGTGAAGATTACTGTGAACATGGTGGTCGGGATACCCATCGCTTTGAGGGTAATGCCTGAATAAAAGTCGATATTGGGATAGAGGTTTCGATCAATAAAGTAGTCCTGTTCCCGGGCGATCGTTTCCAGCTTTTGAGCGATCTTAAGAAGTGGGTCCTCCGAGGCGCCTTGTTCTTCCAGTACTGCATGGGCGCTGCTCTGCATGACCGTTGCCCGTGGGTCAAAGTTTTTATAGACACGGTGGCCGAATCCCATCAGCTTAAATGGGTCTTCCTTGTCTTTTGCTTTGGCAACATATTCTTCGATATTTGATTCATCGCCAATTTCAACCAGCATGTCGAGTACGGCTTCGTTCGCGCCGCCATGGGATGGCCCCCACAAAGCAGCAGTGCCTGCGGCGATAGCAGCAAACGGGTTACATTCGGTTGAACCTGCCATTCGGACGGTTGAGGTGGACGCGTTCTGTTCATGATCGGCATGCAGGATAAAAATCCTGTCCATGGCGGCAGACAGAGTAGAAGAGACGTTGGGCTGCTCGCCTTTTTTGCCGAAACACATATGCAGGAAGTTCTCTGCATAGGTCAGGCTGGAGTCCGGAGCAATGAACTCTTCCCCAATCGACTTTTTGTAGGCCATCGCCGCTATAGTTGGGATCTTGGCGATTAGCTGTAAAGCTGCTTCCTTTCTATAAGCCGGGTCGCTGATGTCCAGGGAGTCGTGTTGCAGTGATGCCAGCCCGGCAATCGCGGCACAAACCATAGACATGGGATGTGAGTTCTTCGTAAAGCCATCGAATATATGTTGGAAGTGTTCGTCGACAGGCATTCGATCGTTAATATCTTTTGTAAATTGGGATAGCTGGGATTCGTCGGGAAGCTCACCGTTCAGCAACAGATAGCAGACTTCCATGTGACTGGAGCCTTCTGCGAGCTGGTCAATTGCATAGCCTCGGTAGAGCAGTATTCCATTGTCTCCATCGATATATGTCACGTTTGATTCGCAGCTTGCGGTGGACAGAAAGCCTGGGTCGAAGGTGAAAAGCCCCTCTTTAATAATCCCGCGGACGTCGATGACATTAAGGCCTTCACTTGCCTCCAGTACCGGCAATTCAACCGACTTACCATCGATGACAATTTCTACTTTTTGTACCATCTAACTGCTCCAGAATTTCTTCGCCGACTCGGCGGTTGACTGACTTTTAATGTCGCTAATGATCGGCTGAATCGTGGTGCCTGAGGATTAAATTTTCTAATTTTCCGATTAAGGTTGCTGATACTTTAGCGACGCCGGGATGTTGGACCCTTCCCGGAAAGGCAGACTATCAAAGCAAAACGGGATAGGCTTGTAAAGCCTTGTACAGGGGCTCTTTTACAGGTTAGTGGTTTGTTTTTTAAGGGTAAACTCACTATTATGTGCGCGCTTTGGCGGATTCACGGGATTTAGGTTTGCAGACCCTGTGGATAATCCCTAATTATAAAGAGTAAATATCAGTGAAACAAAATTCTCGCCCGATCAATGTAGGCATTGGCGACTTGTTGTCATTCAAATGGCCGATCACCGCGATCAGTTCCATCACGCATCGCGTCGCTGGTGTGGTCCTTTTTATTGGCGTTGCGTTCATGCTCTATGCACTCGATTTATCGCTGTCCAGTGAACAAGAGTTCATTGCCCTGAAAGAAATGATGGTCAGTCCCCTGGGGAAGATGATTACCTGGGGCCTGCTTTCAGCTCTTGGCTATCATTTCGTTGCCGGGATCAAGCATTTATTGATGGATATGGGTGTTGGCGAAACACTCGAGGGCGCTCAGTTCGCCGCCAAGACAACACTTTTCTTCTCAGCAGTCCTGATAGCGCTTGCCGCCATCTGGGTTATATAAGGAACTCGTTATGGTTACTCAAGTTGTCAATATGAGCCGAAACGGTGTTTCTGACTGGCTTATCCAGCGAGTGAGTGCACTTGTACTCGCCGCTTACACCCTGTGTATCTTCGGTTTTGTTGTGCTCAACCCTGGTCTGGATTTTGAGACCTGGTCCGGCTTTTTTAACAACACCGGTATGCAGGTATTCACCATGTTGGCTGTCCTATCTACCGGTGCACATGCCTGGATCGGAATGTGGACTATCGGTTCTGACTACCTGCGAGAACACACGCTCGGTTCAGGGGCGACGACATTAAGATTTATCTATCAGGTTGGTTGTGTACTTATTATTGCGGCCTACCTGATCTGGGGTATCAATATCCTTTGGGGAAACAACTAGTATGAGCGATATTCCTGTTCTTGAATTTGATGCCATCATCATCGGTGGGGGTGGCTCGGGAATGCGAGCTGCACTGCAGTTGGCAGAGTCAGGTAGTAAAACTGCCGTTATTTCAAAGGTATTCCCAACCCGATCACATACAGTCTCCGCCCAGGGCGGAATCACCTGCGCCATCGCGAGCGATGACCCTGATGATGACTGGCGCTGGCACATGTATGACACTGTAAAAGGGTCAGATTATATCGGTGACCAGGATGCGATTGAATATATGTGTAGTGTTGGACCAGAAGCCGTGTATGAACTGGAACACATGGGTTTGCCGTTTTCTCGAACCGAAAAAGGTCGAATCTACCAGCGACCCTTTGGTGGTCAGTCCAAGGACTACGGCAAGGGTGGCCAGGCCGCCAGAACCTGTGCAGCGGCAGACAGAACTGGCCATGCTTTACTGCATACCCTCTATCAGGGGAACCTGAAAGCGGGTTCAGTCTTTTTTAGTGAATGGTTCGCCGTTGACCTGGTCAAGAATTCCAACGGTGCAGTCGTTGGTGTAACTGCGATTTGCATGGAAACCGGTGAGCTTCATTACGTTAAGGCAAAGGCAACTGTTCTTGCGACGGGCGGAGCAGGTCGAATCTACCAGTCAACGACCAATGCTCTGATGAATACCGGTGATGGCACAGGCATGACGCTTCGTGCTGGATACGCTGTCCAGGATATGGAAATGTGGCAGTTTCATCCCACGGGGATTGCTGGTGCAGGTACTTTGGTAACAGAAGGCTGTCGAGGTGAAGGCGGTTACCTGATTAACAAAGACGGTGAACGTTTCATGGAACGTTATGCGCCGAATGCGAAAGACCTGGCGGGCCGGGATGTTGTCGCAAGAAGCATGGTGCTTGAAATACTGGAAGGTCGCGGTGCAGGTGAGAACGGCGATCACGTGCTGCTGAAGCTGGACCATCTGGGTGAAGAAATTCTTCATTCAAGATTGCCGGGTATTATCGAGCTGTCTAAGACCTTTGCTCATGTTGATCCGGTGAAGGAACCTATTCCTGTTGTACCAACCTGTCACTACATGATGGGGGGGCTTCCAACGAATGTTCATGGCCAGGCGATTACAATTGATGCGAGTGGCAACGACCAGATAGTGGACGGGCTGTATGCCGTGGGTGAGGCAGCGAATGTCTCTGTTCATGGGGCGAACCGACTAGGCGGAAACTCTCTGCTGGACCTTGTTGTCTTCGGACGAGCCGCTGGCCTTCATATTACCGATGCGCTGGCACAGGGCATGGATTCAGGGGAAGCATCGGATTCTGACCTTGAAGCGGCGATGGTACGGCTGAATCGCTGGGATAACTCAAAAGGCGATGGCGAGTCACCGGCAATGCTAAAGAAAGAACTGCAGCAGTGTATGCAGCTAAACTTCGGTGTCTTCCGTAAAGAAGCGCCCATGCTGGAGGGTATTAAGAAGCTTGAAGAATTACGGGAGCGAATTGGCAAGGCATCGCTTAATGACGATTCACGAGCTTTTAACACTGCACGCCTTGAGGCGCTGGAACTGGACAACCTTCTGGAGATTGCTGAAGCAACTGCCATCAGTGCTTCGGGACGCAGGGAAAGCCGCGGTGCTCATGCTCGTGATGATTTCCAGACGCGGGACGATGAAAACTGGTTGTGTCATTCCATCTTTGATCCCAATACCAAAACATTGAGCAAGCGGGACGTTAACTTCGCTCCGAAGACAGTTCCCACCTTCGAACCCATGGAAAGAACCTACTAGGGTTCGATAGAGACAACAGGAATTAATATGCAGGTAAGTGTATATCGCTACAATCCGGATGCGGATAAAGAACCCTACATCCAGGACTTCGATCTTGAGATCCCGGGTGGACGCGACTTGATGGTGCTGGATGTCCTTGAATTGCTCAAGGAGAAAGACCCATCGGTGACCTATCGTCGATCCTGTCGTGAAGGGGTCTGTGGGTCAGATGGTGTGAGCATGAATGGCAAGAATGGCCTGGCGTGTGTTACACCACTCTCTGAGGTCGTCCGGGGTGGCAAACTTACCATCAAACCGCTGCCGGGATTACCTGTGATTCGTGATCTGGTCGTCGATATGGACCAGTTTTACAAGCAGTATGAAAAGATTAAACCTTATCTATTGAATGATGAACTGGCGCCCGGTCGGGAGCGACTCCAGTCACCGGAAGAGCGTGAAAAGCTTGATGGGCTGTATGAATGTATTCTTTGCGCGTGCTGTTCATCTTCGTGTCCTTCGTTCTGGTGGAATCCCGATAAATTCATCGGTCCAGCGGGATTACTTCAGGCTTATCGGTTTCTTGCTGACAGTCGGGATACGGCGACTGAAGAGCGCCTTGCGGGTCTCGAAGACCCGTTCAGTGTTTTTCGCTGTCGTGGCATCATGAATTGCGTTTCTGTCTGCCCTAAAGGACTGAACCCCACTCGTGCTATTGGGCATATTAGAAACATGCTGTTGAAGAGAGCCATATAGCGCTCTACTGGACACCAGACCCTGTCCAGCCCGTTTTAATGCCTGTACAATCTGCCGCTCGGAGTAGTCCCCATTGGTACGAGGTAACGGGATGGTAGATAGTGTGATGGATCGTATGTGGCGTTCAGGCCATATATCCGCTGGCAATGCGTCATACGTAGAGGATCTCTACGAGAAATTTCTGGTAGATCCTTCTGAAATTCCAGACCAATGGCGAAGTTACTTCGAATCCTTGCCCAAGGTGGAAGGCGCCGACGCGCCGGATATCTCCCATGATACGGTTCGCAGCCATTTCCTGCTGCTGGCCAAGAACCAGGCGCGTGTTGTGCCGGTCTCTGCCAGCAGTGTTCACGCTGATCATGAGCGAAAACAATTTGCCGTCAGTGAACTCATCAGCGGCTATCGAAGAAGGGGACATCTTAAGGCTAATCTGGACCCGCTCGGCCTCCAGGCTCCCCTGCAGGTGCCACTACTGGAACTTGAATACCACAAACTATCTGCCGCCGATCTGGACACAGGTTTCCAGACGGGAGATGTTTTCTTCGGCCAGGGCGAAGCACCACTAAAAGACATAATAGCAGTACTGGAGAGTACGTACTGCGCATCAATCGGTGCAGAGTACATGCACATCTCTGATGAGGCTGAACAGATGTGGGTTCAGCAACGAATGGAGAGAGCCCGGTCCAAGCCTTCGTTTAGCGATGGCGTTAAGCGAAGAATTCTTGATCGACTGATCGCCGCCGAAGGTCTTGAAAAATACCTCGGTACCAAATATCCGGGAACCAAACGATTTGGCCTCGAAGGTGGTGAGTCTTTTATACCCTGCCTTGGGGAACTGATTCACCGAGCGGGCTCTTCGGGGGTCGTCGAGACGGTGATCGGTATGGCGCACCGTGGACGAATTAATGTTCTGGTCAACCTCCTGGGCAAAGACCCGGCTGAACTTTTTGATGAATTCGAAGGCAGGTACACGCCTGGGTTTGGTTCTGGTGATGTGAAGTATCACCAGGGTTTCTCATCCAACCTGATGACGCCGGGAGGAGAGATGCACCTGGCGCTTGGCTTCAACCCATCGCACCTGGAAATATCTGCGCCGGTTATCGTCGGTTCTGTTCGTGCGAGAATGGACAGAAGGCAAGACACCCAGGGTGATAAAGTCCTTGCGATTAACGTGCACGGTGACGCTGCTTTTGCGGGGCAGGGTGTCGTGATGGAAACCTTCCAGATGTCGCAGACTCGTGGCTTCTATACAGGTGGTACCGTTCACATCGTTATCAACAACCAGATTGGTTACACGATTAGTGATCCCGCGGATGCACGGTCGACGCACTACTGCACAGAAGTCGCCAAGATGGTTCAAGCGCCTGTATTTCATGTCAATGGAGACGATCCTGAAGCGGTCGTGTTTGTGTCTCAGCTTGCCCTCGACTACAGAATGGAATTCAAGAAAGACGTCGTCATCGATATCGTTTGTTATCGCCGGCGTGGACATAACGAAGGCGACGAACCTGCGGTCACTCAACCGGTGATGTACAACAAAATTCGCACGCACCCGACTACACAGACGCTCTACTCAGACAAGATCATTGCTGAAGGTGCCATTGATGCTTCGGATTACCAGGCTCGTATCGAAGGCTATCGTGATGCATTAGATGAGGGTAAAGCTGTCGCCTGGGATTTTTTGACCAAGCCTGATACCTCCATGCATGTTGACTGGACGCCGTACCTTGGCCATGACTGGGATATTCCGTCAGATACCACGTGTGACGTGGACCGGTTCCAGGAAATTGCTCGCGAACTGAACGAGATACCTGAAGGTTTCGTGCTGCAAAAACAGGTAGAAAAAATCGTTGAAGATCGGCGCAAAATGGGTGCCGGAGATTTGCCAAGCAACTGGGGTTTTGGTGAAATCATGGCCTACGCGACCTTGCTGGACCAGGGCTTCAGCATAAGGCTGATTGGTCAGGATGTTGGTAGAGGGACTTTCGCGCACCGGCATGCGGTGTTGCACGACCAGAAGGAAGGCACAACGTTAACGCCTCTCGCCAGTCTGGAGAAAGAGCCCAATCGGTTCTATCTCTATGACTCATTTCTTTCAGAAGAAGCGGTGCTCGCGTTTGAGTATGGTTATTCGGGTACTAGTCCAAACACTCTGGTGATCTGGGAAGCTCAATTCGGAGACTTTGCCAATGGTGCCCAGGTGGTTATTGACCAGTTTATCGCTTCTGGTGAACACAAGTGGGCGCGTCTGTCTGGTCTCACGATGTTATTACCCCACGGATACGAGGGCGCGGGACCAGAGCACAGTTCAGCGAGGTTAGAACGGTACCTGCAGTTGTCAGCAGAACACAACATTCAGGTGTGTGTGCCGACAACCCCGGCGCAGATGTTTCACCTGTTACGGCGCCAGGCTATTCGCCCACTTCGTAAGCCACTCATTGTGATGACTCCGAAAAGTCTCTTAAGACACAAAGAAGCTGTTTCAGATCTGGAAGACTTGTCGGATGGGGCGTTCCAGACATTTATAGGTGACTTTCATAACCAAGATGCCTCGAATATTGATCGAATCGTGTTCTGTAGCGGCAAGGTTTATTACGACCTGCATGAGAAGCGGGTCGCAGATGGAATTAACAATGTTGCGATTGTTCGAATCGAACAACTGTACCCGTTTCCGGAGGTGGACATGCAGGCCACGCTGAAGATGTATCCGAATATCAAACATGCTGTCTGGTGCCAGGAAGAACCCATGAACCAGGGTGCATGGTATGCAAGTCAGCATCATATGCGTCGGGTTTTGCATCGGGTATTTCCGGACCTTTACCTTGCCTACACAGGGCGTGAGGCATCTGCGGCCGCTGCGGCAGGTTATATGTCTTTGCATGTAAGGCAGCAGCAACAACTGGTGCACGATGCACTGAGCGGAACTAATGAGAATTAATTATGGTAGAAATTAAAGCACCTCAGTTTCCTGAATCAATCGCAGATGGTGAAGTGGCAGTGTGGCATGTTGCCGTGGGTGAAGCCGTGCGACGTGATCAGGTTCTCGTTGATATAGAGACAGACAAGGTCGTGTTGGAAGTAGTTGCCCCTTTAGATGGGATGCTTACCGTCATTCATAAGGCCGAAGGAGACACTGTTCTCGCGGAAGAAGTGCTGGGTGAATTTGAAGCTGGTGAAGTGTCTGTGGCAGCGCCAGAGGATGCAGGATCGGCTGCAGTGGCGCCGGTGGTTCAAGCGTCAACCGACGAGGCGCCTTCAGCAGAGACAATCGCTAGCCCTGCGGCCAAGAAAATGGCTGATGAGAACAAAATTGACGTTACCCGTATCGAGGGAACTGGCAAAGGCGGCAGGGTCACCAAGGAAGATATTTTGAAAGCTGTGGCGCAACTTGAGGGCCAGAAAGGAAAAACTGCGTCTACCACCATGCCGGGTCTGCCCAGCGCGGTAGATGATGAAAGAATAGAGCGACGGGTGCCGATGACCAGGTTGCGAGCCAGTATCGCTCGCCGGCTGGTTGAGGCCCAGCAAACAGCAGCCATGCTGACGACGTTCAATGAAATTGATATGCAGGCCATCATGGACCTGCGTGCCAGATACAAAGATGATTTTGCCAAATTCCACAATGGTACCAAGCTAGGGTTTATGTCCTTTTTTATCAGGGCGAGTGTTGAAGCGTTGAAACGGTTTCCGGCGGTCAACGCGTCAATTGACGGTAGCGATATTGTGTACCATGGTTACCAGGACATTGGTGTTGCGGTTGGTTCTCCCAGAGGTTTGGTAGTACCGGTGATAAGAGAAGCCGATAGCCTGACCATTGCCGAGCTTGAGGACCAGGTTCGGGAGTTCGGCAAGAAAGCCCGGGAAGGCAAACTCTCGATCGAGGATATGACAGGTGGTACATTCACGATTTCAAATGGAGGAACCTTCGGGTCGCTGCTTTCAACGCCAATCCTGAATCCGCCGCAGACAGGTATTCTTGGAATGCACAAAATTCAGGAACGTCCTGTTGCTGTTAATGGCGAGGTTGTGATTCGCCCGATGATGTATGTGGCTTTGTCCTATGACCATCGGTTAATCGATGGGCAGGAAGCGGTCAGGTTCCTGGTGACGCTTAAAGACTTTCTGGAAGAGCCCGCACGGATTCTGCTGGATCTCTAACCCCACCGCTAGTGCGAGGATAAACGAGCTATGTCGTTGAATTTTGATGTCGTTGTTATTGGCGGAGGACCTGCGGGTTACCACGCGGCAATACGGGCTGCCCAGCTTGGGCTAAACACTGCCATTGTCGAGAAGTGGCTCAATAAGGAGAATGCACC
The DNA here is from genome assembly GCA_018665025.1 of Gammaproteobacteria bacterium. Classification (GTDB taxonomy): domain Bacteria; phylum Pseudomonadota; class Gammaproteobacteria; order Pseudomonadales; family Azotimanducaceae; genus UBA9659. The sequence goes on along the minus strand of JABJED010000172.1, from coordinate 10,917 downwards.
CGCCTATGGAGGCACCTGCCTGAACGTTGGCTGTATCCCTTCCAAAGCGCTGCTTGAGGCTTCCCGCAAGTTTGTTGATACCCGTGATCACCTGGGTGATATCGGTATCAAGGTTAAGGGCGTTACAGCTGACATACCGACGGTGATTGCGAAGAAAGATGAAGTGGTTGGCAACCTGACGAAGGGTGTCCAGGGACTGCTCAAGAGTAATGGTGTCACCACATTTGAAGGTATGGCCGTACTGCGTGCAGGACGAAAAGTGGCGTTCACTGCTCACGATGGAAAGGCAGAGGAACTGGTTGCGGAACACGTGATTATCGCCACCGGTTCGGTACCTATTAATATACCTCCTTGCCCGCTCACCGATGGCCTGATCGTTGATTCAACGGGCGCGCTGGATTTTACAGCCGTGCCCAAACGTCTGGGTGTGATTGGCGCAGGCATCATCGGCCTTGAGTTGGGTAGTGTCTGGAGCAGGTTCGGTTCAGAGATTGTGGTTCTTGAAGCGCTCGAAGGTTTCCTGCCAGCAGCAGATAAGCAGGTTGGTAAAGAGGCTGCAAAACAATTTAAGAAGCAGGGCATGGATATTCGGCTCGGCACCCGGGTGACGGGTTCTGAAGTAAAAGGTAAAAAAGTCACGGTGACCTATACCGACGCAGAAGGTGACAAAAAGGAAGTCTTTGACAAAGTGATTGTTGCGGTCGGGCGACGCCCCTATACAGAAGGGCTGTTAGCCCAGGATTCTGGGGTTTCGCTGGATGATCGCGGGTTCATTACTGTCAGTGATGTTTGCGTGACCGAGGTGCCGGGTGTATATGCCGTGGGTGATGTTGTGCGAGGGCCGATGCTTGCTCACAAAGGCATGGAAGAGGGCATTATGGTTGCGGAGAGAATTGCAGGGCAGAAAAACCTTGTGAACTACGACCTGGTACCTTCCGTTGTTTATACACACCCCGAAATCGCATGGGTCGGAAAAACTGAACAGGAGCTTAAAGCCGCCGGCGTCAACTATCAGGTGGGAAGTTTTCCAATGGCTGCCAGTGGCAGGGCGATGGCGAATAACGATACGACCGGCTTGGTTAAAGTTATCGCTGATGCTGCTACTGACAGGATTCTTGGCGTGCATATCATCAGTGCGCATGCGTCGGAAATGATTGCTGAGGCTGTGATCGCCATGGAATTCGGTGCCAGTGCAGAAGACCTTGGGCTTACTATGTTCGCGCACCCCACGTTGTCCGAAGGATTGCATGAGGCCGCTCTTGCGGTATCAGGTCACGCGATTCATATCGCCAACCGAAAACGAAAAAAATAGATTTTAATAGATCAATTCACACACTTTTTTAAATTAAACAGGATCAGATTGTATGAACCTTCATGAATACCAGGCCAAGCAGCTATTCGCTGAGTATGGATTGCCTGTCTCCCAGGGTATCGCTGTAGACACCGCAGAAGAAGCGGTTGCGGCAGCGAAAGAAATAGGCGGTGACAAATGGGTGATTAAAGCCCAGGTCCATGCCGGTGGCCGGGGGAAAGCCGGTGGTGTGAAACTGGTCAGCTCGGACGATGAGATTCGAGAGTTTGCTAACCGTCTCGTCGGCACGAATCTTGTGACATTTCAAACGGATGAGAAAGGTCAGCCCGTGAGTAAGATATACGTTGAAACTTGCACTGACATCGAACGTGAGTTGTACCTTGGCGCGGTAATTGATCGTTCTACGCAGCGCGTAACGTTCATGGCATCAACCGAAGGCGGTGTGGAAATTGAAAAAGTTGCAGAGGAAACCCCGGAAAAAATTCTACGGACAACCATCGATCCAATGACCGGTGCCAGCCCCTACCAGGGCCGGGATATTGCTTTCCAGCTGGGGCTCAAGGGCAAGCAGGTCAATCAGTTCGCAAATGTGTTTATGAAACTTGCCAGGTTATTTGACGAATGCGACATTGCGCTGATCGAAATTAACCCGCTGGTTGTCACTACCGATGGCGACATTCACTGTCTGGATGCAAAGTTGTCTATAGACAGTAATGCGCTTTATCGACAAAAACATATTGGTGAAATGCGAGACCATTCCCAGGAAGACGAACGGGAAAACCAGGCATCAGAGTTCAATCTCAACTATGTCGCTCTCGAAGGGAACATCGGTTGCATGGTTAATGGCGCAGGTTTGGCAATGGGAACAATGGACCTCGTGAAACTTCATGGTGGGCAACCTGCTAACTTCCTGGATGTTGGTGGCGGAGCCAACAAGGAAGCAGTTAGCGAAGCCTTCAAAATTATTCTTTCCGATGAAGGTGTGAAAGCGGTGCTGATCAATATATTTGGGGGAATCGTGCGGTGCGACATCATCGCCGAGGGGATCATTGGCGCGGTCAAGGATGTGGGTGTCAGCGTTCCAGTGGTCGTTCGATTTGAAGGAAATAATGCGGCGCTGGGTGTAAAGACCCTCGCTGAAAGCGATGTAGATATTATTGCAGCAACGAGTCTTACTGACGCAGTTGAACAGGTAGTAAAAGCGGCAGGAGGTGCGTAATGAGTATTTTGATTGATAAATCCACGAAGGTTATTTGTCAGGGCTTTACCGGGTCCCAGGGAACGCTTCACTCTGAGCAGTCCATGGCGTATGGCACGAAGATGGTTGGCGGTATTACACCGGGTAAGGGTGGCCAGGAACATCTAGGTCTGCCGGTATTCAATACCGTTCGGGAAGCTGTCGAGACAACCGGTGCGCAGGCATCTGTGATCTATGTACCGGCGCCTTTCGCGAAAGAGGGAATGCTAGAAGCTGCTGCTGCCGGTATCAAGCTCATTGTATGTATTACGGAAGGAGTACCGACACTGGATATGATTGTTGTTAAGGCAAGCCTGGATGCGCAGGGTGTTCGCCTGATTGGGCCTAACTGCCCTGGTGTTATTACCCCGGGTGAATGCAAGATCGGTATCATGCCCGGCGATATTCACCTCCCGGGGAAAGTCGGTATTGTTTCTCGATCGGGCACGCTGACCTATGAAGCCGTTAAGCAAACAACTGATCTTGGGTTTGGGCAAAGCAGCTGTGTTGGAATTGGCGGTGACCCGATTCCTGGTAGCAACTTCATCGATATCCTTGGCATGTTTGAAGATGATCCGCAGACTGAAGCGATTGTCATGGTAGGTGAGATTGGAGGAACGGCAGAAGAAGAAGCCGCCGAGTTCATCAAATCAAATGTAACCAAGCCAGTAATTGGCTATATCGCTGGTGTTACGGCGCCTCCTGGCAAGCGCATGGGGCATGCGGGTGCAATTATCGCTGGTGGTAAGGGAACCGCAGATGAAAAATTTGCATCCCTTCAGGCCGCTGGTGTCAATACCGTGAAGAGCCTTGCTGATATCGGTAAGACACTACAGGAAGTCACCGGTTGGTAAATTTTGGTTCGGCAATCAAAAGGCGGCCGATGGTCGCCTTTTTTTAAGTGAACAAACTATGCTATCCATGAAAACAAATCCGACGCTACTTCTCTGTCTTATGATTGCTTCAGGATGTACTGTCCAGCATGACAGCATGAATGCCATCTTGTGGATCCAGACTTCTGCTGAGTACCAGAGCAATTCAGAGTTGGTCTTTAATGTCGCTGAATCTAGATTGTCCCTGCTCCGGGACAAGCAGGATGTGACCGCCGACATTGACCAGGCGAAGTCTTTTGGCTGTAGTGCCGGTGCTTCATGCCCGGGCCTGGCGGCGGCAGGGCTGATACCTGCCGTTGTACTTGATGTCGATGAAACTGTTCTTGATAACAGCGTCTTCGGGGCGCGGCTTATAAAAAACGGCGGGCAGTGGAGGCCCGGGGCCTGGGACGATTGGGTCTCCGAAAAGTCAGCCATTGCTGTCCCCGGCGCTCTCGCATTTGTTGAGCGAGCCAGAGCTGAAGGAGTCGCGGTAATATATGTCACCAATCGAAGGTGTTCTGTGCGCGAAGGTATAAGTGAGTCATCTTCTAACAAACAATGTCCGCAAAAGTTAGATACGCTTGAGAACCTTGTTACGGCAGGATATCCACCACTGGCACCTGTCGACTTGCTGATCCTCCAGGGCGAACGGCCCGAGTGGGATAGCTCTGAAAAGCAACCCAGGCGGCAACACATTGCCGAGCGTTATCGAATAATGATGTTGATAGGCGATGACCTGGGCGATCTTGCGTCTAATATCAAAAAAACCAGTGTTGAAGAGCGGGCCCGGTTTGTTTCGACCCACCAATCCCTGCTCGGGGAGTACTGGTTTCAGTTGACTAATCCCGCTTATGGAAGCTGGCAGGGCGCGCTCAGCGGCAAACCAGCTCAGGATTACCTCCGGCTGAATTAGCCACGGGTAGTGCGGCGATTGCCGGTTCGGGATATATCTCTACTGTATTAGTGCATTCGCCCCTTGAAAAGATGCCCTGCTGACCCCATTTTCGGTGGTAGTTCCGAATAACTTAGATTGGAAAAACTTCGATTAGGAAAACAAGGTACCGAAATGACCACTGCGCAAAAAGAAACTCTGGGTTTTCAGTCAGAAGCCAAACAGCTGTTGCACCTGATGATCCATTCCCTGTACAGCAACAAGGAAATATTCCTACGGGAGCTTGTCTCCAATGCCAATGATGCGATAGATAAGCTCAGGTTCGAGTTGTTGTCCAATACCGAGCTGGCCTCGGTAACTGAAGAATTACGTATTCGTATTGATGTGGATGGAGATGCCAAAACCGTGACCATAACGGATAACGGCATTGGTATGACCCGCGACGAGGCGATCTCGCACCTTGGTACGATTGCGAAGTCCGGCACAGCCCAATTTCTGGATTCGCTCACAGGAGACCAGAAGCAGGATTCGCAGCTTATCGGCCAGTTTGGTGTCGGGTTTTACTCTACGTTCATAGTCGCAGACAAAGTTGTCGTCGAGTCCCGTTCCGCGAAAGCGGCAAAGGAAGAAGCCGTACGCTGGACCTCCGAAGGTGAGGCTGAATTTGAAGTAGAGACCATAGAGCGTGAAGAAGCGGGTACTTCTGTGACCCTTTACCTGAAGTCGGACGAAGCTGAGTTTGCCGATGGCTGGCGAATTAGAAACATTGTGAAGAAGTATGCGGATCATGTCTCCGTTCCGGTTGTCATGAAGCAAATGGCAACAGAGGAAGACAAAGAGCCGGAAGACGAAGTTGTCAACTCTGCGAAGGCCCTCTGGACCCGGTCACGCTCTGATGTTTCAGAAGACGAGTACAAGGAATTTTATAAACTGGTTTCACACGATTTCCAGGATCCCCTGAAGTGGAGCCACAACAGGGTAGAAGGGAAGTTGGACTACACCAGCCTGTTATATATTCCTTCCAAGGCCTCCTTCGACCTCTATCAACGCGAATCTCCTCGAGGCGTGAAGCTATACGTGCAGCGAGTCTTTATCATGGATGACGCGGAGCAGTTTTTGCCGCTGTACCTCAGATTCATTCGGGGAATAGTGGATTCCAACGATCTTTCTCTGAACGTGTCCCGGGAAATTCTCCAAAAAGATCCTGCCATTGACTCAATGCGCAGTGCACTCACAAAACGTTCGCTCGATATGATTGAAAAACTCGCGGACGACGAAGAAAAGTATCAGGTCTTCTGGGATGAGTTTGGCCAGGTGTTAAAAGAAGGGCCTGCGGAGGACTTTGGTAACCGTGAAAAGGTGGCAGGGCTCCTAAGGTTTGCAACTACAGAATCGGCTAGCGCAACCCAGAACCAATCGCTAAAAGCCTACATCGAGCGAATGAAACCTGAGCAGGACAAGGTCTATTATGTGGCGGCAGAGAACTATCACATGGCTGCCAATAGTCCACATCTTGAGATTTTCAGGAAGAAAGGTTTGGAAGTTATCCTGTTTCACGATCGGATCGATGAATGGCTGGTGAGTCACCTCGCCGAGTTCGACGGAAAGCAGTTCCAGGACGTCGCTAAAGGTGAACTTGATCTGGGTGACCTGCAAGACACCGAGGAAAAACAACATCAGGAAGAAACCGAAGAAGAGTTCAAAGGACTGGTTGAAAAGATCTCTAAGCTCCTTGAAGAGAATGTCGAAGAAGTTCGAATGACCCATCGTCTTACCGAGTCTCCTGCTTGTCTTGTAGTCAGTGAAGATGACATGGGGATGCAGATGCGGCGGGTACTTGAATCAGCAGGACAAGCTGTTCCCGAGAACAAGCGTATTTTTGAGTTGAACCCTGATCATCCTCTGGTTCAGAAGCTGAACGACGAATCTGACAGTGATCGGTTCAATGATCTTGCGAGGGTATTGTACGATCAGGCTCAATTGGCGGAGGGGAGTCAACTAAATGAACCTGCGACCTATGTGGCGAGGCTGAACAAGCTTTTACTGGAACTTTCGAAGTAGACTTAAGGCTATCCGTGGGACGGTTGGTAGGCGCTGCTGGTTTGTTGTTCCTGCTGACTGTCGCGCAAGTTGCCAATCACCGATTCCAGGGCACGGCTGAACAGCAGTCCATCACTGATGATAGAGACTGTTCCGTCGTGTAGTTCTCCCGCAAGTCCCGTCTTTGTCTTTTCGACGACTTTCACACCCTGGCGGTTTACGAAAATGAATTTGTCGACCGCGCTGATTTTTGCTGCCAGCTTACAGCGAGTGTTGTGATCGTCTTCCCCGGCGAACTCGACCCACATACCGATACTCAGGTTATCAACCCGAGCCACCGCAGGATGATTTTCGTTATTAAAAAACCCAACGTCAGCCAGTGCGACCGATGAGTTCTTTAATAGGAATGGGAACAGATGAGCCCTGCCATATCGCCTCATAAAGCAGGGTAACCAGGTTGATAATGTCTGAAGAATGGCGGTCTACAGCGGTGACTATATTGCCTTCTTTCTGTGACTCCTGGAGTATTTCATCTAGTGATTGCGAGATATCGAGTCTTTCAACTTCATCCATCGTCGAAGCAGCGATTGGAGGCCCGGTAAACAGTCAGGCTGTTCTGTGGATCCAGTTCCAGAGGTCGCAAGGCTTCCAGAAAGGCGCTGGCGAGCTGATTGGGATCGAGCGGGTTGGTCGATTCGTCCAGGCGTTTTCGGGGGAATAAGGAGCTGAGACGGGTATTAAAACCGATGTAAACCGCCAAGTGTTCGTTCCTGGCGGCATTGACCATACCCTCTAGTGCGACGATGAGGTCCAGTTCTTCTTCCTGGACCAGAGATAGCGTCTCAAAGTTGAATATGGTTTGCTCTTCTGTGACTTCCCGACCCATGAGTTCGTCAAAATTGTTATTCAGGTTCGTCATGAACCGCATCAGAATTTCATTGGATTGCTCGGAGAGGGCCTTGAAATCTTCAATAGAGTCGATGATCTGCCGGCCTGTGTCGTCAATCACCTGTTGCGCCATTTGGTTGAGTCGGTGTACTGCCGCCTTCTGAATTTTGTCTACAATATCGGACACAAGGGCAATTTATGACTAATTCGGGAGGGTGGTCAAGATACCTTGAATGTGAATAAAAGTATAGAAATTGTATGATTTAGGGTGAAAATGCGGGACCATAAAACCCTTAATGATTAATAGCTTAGGCCCAGTATTTGGCTCATGTTCTAAATATTTTGGCGGATGTGGAGATTGAATGAAATTACTGTTGATGCGGCACGGGGAAGCAGAACCCAATGCGCAAACTGATTCAGACAGGCCATTGACCTTGTACGGGCGGGCGCAGGTTTCAGCGGTTGCCCGTCGGTTATCGGAGATGGACCTGCAGGTGGAAGAGTCGATGGTTAGCCCATATTTGCGTGCACGGCAGACCGCCGCAATCATGTCCGGTACGATGGCGGGATCATGGCCCGAGCAGGTCAGCGATGCGATAACGCCAGATCAATCAGCTGAAAGAGCGACGTTGGCCATTGCGAAGTGCTTTGATAACGTTGGTACCGGTCTTGTCGTTATGCATCAACCCATCATCAGTCGTCTTGTATACTATCTGACAGGGCAGGACCAAACGATGGGGACTGCTAACCTGGCTATCATCGAAGCCCCACAAATTGCTCTCGGATGTTGTGAATTAGAATGCGTTATCTAGCTTTTGTACTGTTAATTTCTGTCGCTCTGGTGGCAGAGTGTGAACCTGCTTCACTAGCCGAGCCGGTTGGTTTGTTCCCTTCTTCGGAACTGGTGGAACAGGAGACCACCGAGTCGTCGGGTCATCTGCTGGTTTTGGGGGCACTTGAAAAGGTCAACCACGAACTGCAGCCCGAAAAACTCATTCTGGTACCGGGCAGGAAAGTTGCGTCAACCTGGTATTTGCCTGAAGCGCGCAGGACAAAACAGGTCGCGGAACATTTCAAATCCGAGCTTGTCGAGTCTGCGAACATTCTCTTCGAATGTCAGGGTCGCTCCTGTGGCAGTAGCAGTTACTGGGCGAACAAGCTTTTTGAGCGCGCGATACTCTACGGGCCCGAGCAGTACCAACACTACCTGATTGCCCAACGATCCGTTCCCCAGCACTCCCTTGCCCAACAGAAGGCAGAGGGCGATTACATTGTCATTTATATTGGTGAACGGGCAACTCGAAAAATTTATGTCCATATCGAATACATTTCGCGAGTTAACCCCTAAGCGCTGACTTCTCCCGTACGGCGCGCGCTACCCGCAGTCAATTCAGCAACCCCTGGCATGCTGGTCCAATGAAATCTAGCTTACTACAGTCATTCACAGCTAACTCGATATCACCTGTTGTGCGGGTGTGTGCGACGTTGTGTGATAGAGGATGCAGGCGACGCTTCGTGCGCTGAGACCGGCGTTAATGTTGTTCTTTTTCCTGAGTTGCTTTATAGGATGGCCTGGATCCTGTATGTTTGCGCCTCACTTTTCGTTGGCGAGGTAGTAGGTGGTCGATAACATGTCCAGGAGGGGGTTTGATCCCCTGACATATCGATTTGAAGATCAGTTGCCAGATCAAGGCGCTGTGACGGAAGTTGCGGATGGTGTGCTCTGGGCTCGAATGCCTATGTGGGGTCGCCTCAATCACATCAATGTATGGCTGGTGCGTGATTATGATGGCTGGACTATCGTGGACACCGGTCTTAATCGAGATGATGTGCAGGAATGCTGGCGATCTATATTCGACAATCATCTTGATGGTAAGCCAATAAAACGAGTTATCGCGACTCATCTGCACTCCGATCATACGGGTAATGCAGGTTGGATCTGTCGGGAAAAGGAAGTAGAACTCTGGATGTCTCGCAGCGACTTTTACATGTGTAAGGTTATGGCGGCAGATGGTCCTTCGGACGTACCTGAGGACGCCATCAAGTTTTATCGACGTGCTGGTTTTGATGAAGCTCGTCTGAATCGCTATCGCGAGAGGTTCGGCCAGTTCGGCGCTAATATCTCAGAGTTACCGGCTGGTTACAGACGAATCCAGGATGGCCAGTACATCGATATTGGTGGACGTGAGTGGCGGGCGGTTATTGGGCATGGTCATGCCCCCGAGCATGTGTGCCTTTATTGTCCGGAGTTGAAGATAATTATTGGGGGCGACCAGATACTGCCGAAGATCACGCCTAATGTCAGTGTGAATCCATCTGAGCCCAACGCGAATCCCCTCCGGGATTTTCTGAACTCCTGTGCGAGGTTCAGGGAGATGCTGCCGCCTGATTTACTGGTGCTTCCAGCCCATGAGAGCCTTTACGAAGGCGTGCATGAGCGACTGACGGAGCTGATTGACTGGCACGAGGTTGCATTGGAGAAGTTGTATGATTTGTGCGCTGAGCCCAAGCGAGCAGTCGACGTTTTTCCCGCGCTATTTAAAAGCAAGATCACTGACACGAGCTATTTCCCTGCGACCGGTGAGTCGATCGCGCACCTTCACTGTGCCCAGGAGCGACGTGTGCTGGTTGTAGAGGAAGATGATAACGGCGTTGCCTGGTGGCGACAGGCCTGATGTTATACGGGTGCCTTGCGAGGTAGTTTTTCAGTGGTTTTGTCTGGTAGTGATGCGTACAAACGGTCGGTAAGCTCGGTTCGATGAACCGCATAACCTGGGTCGCTCCAAAGGTTTCTTAACTGGTCCGGGTCTTCTTTCATGTCGTACAGTTCGCCCTCTGTACCATCATATAAGTGACTCTTTTCATACGCAGTGCAAAGAAATCCATCCCGGTGGTAGATCGACTTTAGGTGCATGTCGATAGGGCCATGTTCTGAATCCCATTGGGTAAGGACTATCTCCCGCTGCTGCTGAACTGCTTCATCCTCTGATGTGGGTAATGGTTTGCCTTCACAATAATCAGGCGGACTGATGCCGGCAATCGCGCAGAACGTGCTAGCCAGGTCTACATGGCCAACGGGGCTGGCGACTTCTGCCGGGGAAATGTTTGCTGTTTCTGCTGGCTTCCAGATAAACGGAAGATGCATCAATGCATCGACATGGTACGGGCCCTTGAACAGGAGTCCGAAATCTCCCTGCAATTCGCCGTGGTCGGTGGTAAAAAATATGTCGGTGTTTTTCATCCACTGCTTTGAGTGAAGAAAGCCGATGACGTCGCCGACAGCTTCATCAATCAGCTCATTTTCGATATGGGTCATGGCATTGATTTCACGGACCTGGTCAGCTGTCATGTCGGCTGGAACAAATTCCCTTGGAGATTCAAGGTTGGTCCACAGTGAGCCGTCAAAATAGCCCCGCCAGTGAGCGGGTTTTTCATTAAGCCATGACTCAAGTTGTGATCGGTTTTCACTGTAAAGACGGGGCAGGGGAACATCCTTCCAGTTAATTCTATGAAGTTCGGATGCAGGAATGTCCCAGGGGTGGTGAGGGTCCGGGAAGCTCATCCAGCAGAACCATGGCTTATCGCTTGACTGCGTGCCCAGCCAGCTTTTTGTTCTCTGGGAGACCCAGTCCGTGTGATAAATATCGCGTGGAATATCCATTGGCCAGACTTG
>JABJED010000171.1 GCA_018665025.1 Gammaproteobacteria bacterium | reverse complement strand
CTCGGCTCCGGTGCACGAAGAGCCATGTGGCAGGCCTACAAGGCTGGCAAGCGCGCGGCGTGGTTGCCGCAACAGGACTGGGAAACACTGCTAACCCAACCTCTTGATGAAGTTCGACAACAACTAAGGATTGCACCACCCAAGGTGTACCTGGAAGTATTCGAAAATTATAAACTGGCAAACGCCTGATTTTTTTGCCTGGGCAATAGTCTTGGGGAAGCTGGCTTAGTTCGAGAGAAGCTCTTCCAGCGTTATCTGGTCGCCGGTGAAATTTCGAATCCCTTCAGCCAGCTTTTCTGTTGCCATTGCGTCTTCGTTCATCTGCCAGCGAAACCGGGATTCCGATTGATGAACCTTGTCTTCTCCTTTAGCTGAGTCCGGGAAAAGCTGTCTGGGCAGGCTACCGTCATCTTCGGAAAGAGCCTGTAATAACTGCGGACTGATCGTCAGGCGGTCGCATCCGGCAAGGGATTCAATTTCACCCGTATTCCTGAAACTCGCACCCATGACAACCGTTTTGTAGCCGTGCGTTTTATAATAGTCGTAGATTCTTTTTACGGATAATACGCCCGGATCAGTTTGCGCGTCATAGTTTTCACTGGTTGCACTCCTGTACCAATCCAGTATTCGCCCAACAAAAGGTGAAATAAGGAACACACCTGCTTCCGCACACGCCACTGCCTGGGAAAAACCAAACAGTAATGTCAGGTTGCAGTTGATTCCTTGCTGCTCCAGTTGTTCAGCTGCGCGAATACCTTCCCAGGTACTGGCAATCTTGATAAGAATACGTTCACGACCAATGTTGTTTTCTTCGTATAGCGAGATCAGGCGCTTTGCTTTCTCTATAGTCCTTTCAGTGTCGAAGGACAGGCGAGCATCCACTTCGGAAGACACCCGCCCCGGCACAATCGCCAGTATTTCAGTGCCTATATCCACCGCCAGTTTATCCGTGCAGTTTTGTCGCATCTGGTCACTGGAACCACCCTCGGCCTTCGCCCAGTTCTTTGCTATAGCCAAATGACCAGCGTATTGCGGCATTGCCGCCGCTTTTAGCAAAAGCGATGGATTGGTAGTCGCATCAATAGGCTTGTACTCCGCAATCGCCACAATATCGCCAGTATCGGCGACGACGTCCGTCATCGTTTTCAGTTGTTCCAGTTTGTTCATGGCACTCGCCTTATATAACGCAATTCTGATTCCCGGGTTGAATCTTCATGATTGACAGCACTTGAGTCAACTTCCCTTGATTAGTCTATACTCAAAATAAAAAATTAAGGCCTTTATGCACAAATCTCAACAGTTTAGTTCCACTTTTGGCTTTTTAATGGCTGCCACAGGGTTCGCTGTCGGACTCGGTAATATCTGGAGATTTCCTTACGTCACCGGTGAAAATGGTGGTGGGGCGTTTGTAATTGTCTACCTTGGGTGTGTCATCATGATTGGCATTCCTATCTTGATCGCAGAGATCCTGGTTGGTAGGCGCGGGAGGGGTAACCCTCCAATGGCCATGCGAAATCTGGCCAAAGCAGAGCAAAAATCGTCACTCTGGAGGCACGCGGGGCACCTGAATCTCGCCACGGCATTCGTTATTATGGGCACCTATTGTGTCGTTAGCGGATGGGTACTCTGGTACCTGTTCAAGGCCATTTCAACCGGGTTTGTGGATACTACCGCGAATGCTGCTGCTAACGACTTCGGCGCTGTTATGCAAAGCATCGACGGCATGCTTTTATGGACCGCTTTAAGCCTGATGCTCACCAGCACAATTATTTACTTCGGTGTAAACAAAGGCATCGAACGTTCCGTGCGAGTGCTCATGCCTGCCCTATTCCTACTGATGATCAGTCTCGTTATCTACAATGTCTTTCAGGATGGGTTCCTGGATGCAGCGGCTTACCTGTTCACACCGGACTTTTCAAAAGTCACAGGCGCCACCTACCTTGCAGCCATCGGGCAAGCGTTCTTCAGTATCGGGGTTGGCATGGCAGGAATGATGATATTCGGATCCTACCTACCACAGGAAGTCTCGATTACCCGCTGTGTATTTATTATTATTGTGATCGACACCGCCGTGGCACTAATGGCCGGTTTGATGATTTTCCCGATGGTGTTCCGCTTTGGCCTGGACCCTGCCGGCGGGCCCGGCCTGATTTTTCAGACTCTGCCTGTCGCTTTCGGACTGATGCCAGGCGGGCATATGATCGCAATTCTCTTTTTTACACTGCTATCTGTTGCTGCCGTCACTTCTATGGTGGGTTTGCTGGAACCCCTCGTTGCCTGGCTAGAAGACGTGCGGGACTACTCGCGACAAAAATCAACGCTAGTCACAGTGGCCTGTATCGCCTGCCTTGGCGTGCTGAGCATTTTGTCTTACAACCTACTTTCGCAATGGCAGATAGTGTCCCAAAACCTTAACGGTATTCTGGATTTCCTGGCCAACCAGATAATGCTTCCTGTTGGCGGACTTTTAATTGCGATATTCGCAGCCTGGCAGGTTAGCAAGGCGTCCTTACGAAATGAACTGCCAGCAATGTCTGACACAATGTTCGAAGCCTGGCACCTTTTACTTCGCTTTTTGTTACCACCCGCTATCGCGGTCATCATTATCACAGGACTTTTATAAACATGCCTGGGCGTCTATTCCTTTTTATATCAGTGTTTTTTT
>JABJED010000170.1 GCA_018665025.1 Gammaproteobacteria bacterium | reverse complement strand
TCAGGAAAGCTGCAGTTAAAAATAGCGAGCTATCAAAGCCTATTCCAAACTTTTCAGAAATGAATCAACGCCTGGTCCAAATAATTTCACTATCAGTTCTGACAACTGGTCTGGAGAGTCGATAAACCCTCGTTCAACCCATACCGTCAATGTCGCATGCAAGGTACTGCAATGAATTGCCGTCAGGTACTCACGCTCGAAGGCGGGTAATGGATGAAAATGATTCACGCTGATGATTCGGTCAATGAGCTTCCCGGTGACCTCTCTGCAAGGATCAAGGAATAAAAAACTCGGGCAGTACTTAAGTAATGGCATGAGAGTTGATTTGTGCTGCTCATGAGCACGAAAGGCAACAGACGTTAGGACACTATCACTGAGTGGCACCTTCAACATGTCGTTGGTTATGTTATCGGCAATTTCCTCAAACATGCCAGACGCCATTCCCTTGACCACTTGTTCCAAAGATCCGAATCGCGCATAAAGTGTTTTACGCGTAATTCCAGCGGCCTTCGCGACTTCTGAGATGGTCAGCGTAGTAAAAGGGCGCTCCTCAGACAGCAGCTTAATCACGGACAGTTCTACCGCCGTTCTTGTTCTGGCTATCCTGGGATCGAGGATCTGCCTGGTTTCGCCCATTGTTTGGATCATTGCTTGGCTCATTGTTAGATATTTTTTAACTCTGCCTTGTTAAGGGGGCTACGGTAATGGGGAATATGCAGTAAGTATACACTTGACTACTTTCCTCTCCAAAGATAGGTTACAGGTGTTTACTAATAGGAAAGGTCTATGAACACGCCCCTACAGATGCCGGATGTAGCGACTCAAGCGCTTGAAGATATCGACGTCAGTCTCCCAGGAAGGTTTCGTGACGATGATTGGCACGACTGGTTTGCCAGGCTGCGCAAGGAAGATCCCGTTCATTATTGTCGTGACAGTGTTAATGGTGCCTATTGGTCCGTCACCAAACATGCGGATATTAAAGCGGTGGATACAAACCACGAAATATTTTCGTCGGAGGCGGGTGGCGTCGCCATTGTGGATCCAAGGGAAGAGGACAAGGCAGTCGAGAATTTTATTGCCATGGACCCGCCGCGACATGACGAACAGCGCAAGACGGTAACGCCTTCCGTCGCCCCTACTAACCTGGCCACAATGGAACCACTGATCAGGGAAAGAGTGATCGACATCCTTGACAACTTACCCGTGGGAGAAACCTTTAACTGGGTGGATAAAGTCTCTGTCGAGCTAACGGCCAGGATGCTCGCCACGTTGTTTGACTTTCCTTATGAAGACAGACGTAAGTTGGTCTATTGGTCTGATATAACCACCAATGTGCCACAAGTCACGGGCATAGAGATCGACATGGAAGAACGGCAAGCAGGGCTTCAAGAATGCGCCCTAACCTTTTATCAGTTATGGCAAGAACGTGCTGCCGCAGAGCCCAAGTTCGACTTAATATCGATGCTCGCGCATGGTGAATCGACTAAAGATTTGATCTCTGACCCGATGAAACTACTTGGCAACATCATTTTGCTCATTGTCGGTGGTAACGACACAACTCGAAATAGCATCAGTGGCGGTGTGATCGCACTCAATGAGTATCCCGATGAATATCAAAAGCTGCGAGATGATGCGGCCCTGATTCCGAACATGGTGTCTGAAATGATACGTTGGCAAACCCCGGTTATTCATATGAGGCGCACGGCGTTAAAAGATTTTGATCTTAATGGCAAGGACATTAAGAAAGGCGACAAGGTCATCATGTGGTATTTGTCCGGTAATCGTGACGAAAGCGTTTTCCCGGACGCAGACCGACTCATCATTGACCGGCAAAATGCCCGACAACATGTCTCTTTCGGGTTTGGTGTTCATCGCTGCATGGGGAATCGTCTTGCCGAAATGCAACTAAGAGTACTTTGGGAGGAAATTCAAAATCGCTTCCGAAAGGTAGAAATCGTTGGCGAGATTAAGCGGCTGCCGAACAATTTCATTCGAGGTATATCGGATGTGCCGGTTGTGCTGCATCCTTACTAGGAACAGTTTCTCGCCATCGCGGATGTGTTTGGCGGCAGCGGTGTAAGTTTTCA
The DNA here is from genome assembly GCA_018665025.1 of Gammaproteobacteria bacterium. GTDB lineage: Bacteria > Pseudomonadota > Gammaproteobacteria > Pseudomonadales > Azotimanducaceae > UBA9659. The sequence goes on along the minus strand of JABJED010000170.1, from coordinate 263 downwards.
TCTTGTGGGAACCAGCAGAAGACATTGCAAGACAAGGTATTATTGGTGCATGGATAAAGTATGAATGAACAACCGAATAATCCATTGCACGGAATAACGCTTGAGCAAGTTGTGACAAAGCTTGTTGAGCACTACGGCTGGGACGGCCTGTCCCAAAAAATCAACATTAACTGTTTCAAAAGTGACCCCTCAATAAAGTCATCCCTAAAGTTCTTGCGCAAAACGGAATGGGCTCGAGTTAAGGTTGAGGCGTTGTATGTCAC
>JABJED010000169.1 GCA_018665025.1 Gammaproteobacteria bacterium | reverse complement strand
GATAAGAATTGCGTTACAGGCGATGCTGTAGAGTTCTGTCATGTCGTCACCCAGGGGCGGAATATCGCTGATGTAAACCTTGACGTTGTCGGTGAGCCTGCAACCTTGTGGATGAATATCGCCCAGTGTTTCGCGGGTCCACCAGAAGATCCACCAGCGCCTGGTTCGCGTACAGCTAACTTTTAGTTCTTCACATGGACGCGGTTATCCTGCACCTCGCGGGCGCAGAGTTCGCCCGTTACAAGGAACGGAGTTTCTGAGCGCGGCTGGAAAACCTTGCTGGTCTGCCGGTTTCGAAATGATGGTCGCTGAGGTTATGTTCCTGCGGCCTCGCTGAAGTTTTCACGCAATACAAATTTCTGTATTTTGGTCGAAGACATTGGCCACTCGCTGATGAATCGTACATGCCTTGGAATCTTGAAGCTGGAAATCTTGCCTTTGCAGAACGCGATCAAATCTTCTGCCGTCATGGATTCGCCATCGTGTAACTCGATGTATGCGCAGGCGACCTCAGACAATCTGTCATCGGGTACACCAATTACCTGAGCCATGATCACACTTGGATGGGTCAACAGGAAGGATTCAATTTCAAGAGCGGCGACGTTCTCGCCACCGACTTTCAGCATATCCTTGATCCTGCCGTGGAATTCAATACCACCATCTGCATCGATCGCGCACAGATCCCCGGTTCGGAACCAGCCGTCTGCGAAGGCTTCTTGATTCTTTTCGACCGCCTTGTAGTAGCCATCGAAAACTGCATACCCCTTAAGTAAAATCTCTCCCTGCTCTCCAGCGGGTTTTTCTTCCAGCGTATCCGGATCGACTATTTTGGCTAGCAGGCCGGGCATGGGTTTACCGCAGGTATGCAGCCTTTGTTCAAGCGACTCGTCAGGGTGGTTGAATGCAATCACTCCGCCTGCTTCTGTTAAACCATATGCGCCTGTCTGAACAGCCTGTGGAAGCGCATCCTGGAACCGTTGAAGCAGGTCAGGCGGCGCCACGTTGTTCAGCCGCCTCAGGTTCGAAAGGTCGGTTTTCTCGAAATCAGGGTGGTTCAAAAGATCCTGCATGATGGTTGGAAAAGAAGGGAAAGCTACCGTGACCTTTTCTTCTTCCATCATCTTCAGGGACAGTCCGGGCTCAAAATATGTCATCGACAACATGGCGGCGCCAGCATCCATACAACACATCAGGGGTAAAATCGCAGCCATGTGGAACAAGGGTAACGGGGCCCAAAAGCGATCGTTCGATTCCAGGAAATATCGGGACCGGTTCATGTTGATGCCGTTTCTTACTAACACCTCATGGTTGAGTGGACATCCCTTTGGGTTTGCCGTTGTACCTGAGGTGTACATCATGATCGCTGGTTGTCTGACGCTGACACCGACGCGATATTCGTCAACCTGGTCAATGCTCACGGATTCTCCTGATTCCAGAAACGCTGCGTCGTCCACGAATCCGTCAGTGGCTTCACCGATCATCACGAGGTGCTGCAGCCTCGGACCACGTTTCTCAACGAGCGCTTCCTGAATAAGTCGAGCAAAGTTCGCGTATTCGGAAATCTGGTCGTGCGTAACGACAAGATCAATGTCCGCATTCTCAAGAACATAAGCTAATTCTGATGCTTTGTACCGGGCGTTGATTGGTACGGCCATCCCGCCGATCAGCTGTACAGCCATGAGGTATTCCACGTACTCGATGCAGTTGGCCATCAGAATGCCAACATGGCAACCGGGCCGAAGCCCGGCGGCAACTAACGCGCGTGCCCTGCGGTATGCCATGTCGTGCATTTGAGTGTAGGTGACGCGCCTTTCTGGAAAGATAAGCATGTCACTGTCATGGTATTGTTGCGCTGCTTTGACAAGCAGGTCGCCGAGAGTCGAAAATTCTGTGTAGGTCTTTTTCATTAGAGCACCATCTGGGTTTGGGTAACGACGGCTATCGTTTTATGTTCTTCGTTGCGCAAGGTCGTCTGCCATACCGAGGTTCTTCGTCCTACGTGCAGGGGCGTGCATTCACCCGTAACGATAGAGTTTAACGGGGCGGCGCGCATAAAGTTTGTTTTGCTTTCGATAGTGGTGGTCGCTTTTGCGCCTTCAGGAATGTTGAGATACGCGCCGATCGCGCCCAGTGCGTCGGCCATTGCCATGACGGCACCGCCGTGCATGATCCTGCCAGTGGTGCAAAGGTCTTCGCGGACCGAGATTCTGCCGACTATTCGGTCTTTCTCCTGGGATGTCACCTCCACGCCCATTAGTCGTGTGAATGGCATCATGCCGGGTTCTAGCTGTTTCATGGTTGTTCCTTTGTGATTCGTTCCGTCGAAGCGTCGGGGTCAGTCGTCCAGTCGATCATTGCCGTCGGCGTAGCGGGCTGCTATCGATTGATAGAACTTTGAGTTCGAGAGGTTGCTTTCACTGTTGTCTCTTGTTGCCAGTAACTTCGCAGGGACGCCACCGATGATTGAGTTTTCAGGGAACTCGCTGCCCTCGGACACAATGGCGTGTCCAGCGACAATGGAGTTGTTGCCAATTTTTGCGCCGTCCATGATGGTCGCGTTGATACCAATCAGGCACCGGTCACCAATTTCGCATCCGTGAAGTGTGACGTGGTGAGTGATCGAACAATCTTGCCCGACGATGGTGGGGAAACCTGAACCTTCATGGATCATCACAAAATCCTGGATATTGGTGCGAGCGCCAATCCGGATTTCATGTACTTCGCTGCGGGTAACGGCATAGGTCCAGACGCTGACACCTTTACCAATGTGGACTTTTCCTTGGATCTGCGCTGTGTCGTGAATGAACGCGGGTTCATCCAATGTGACGTTTGGACCGATATGGGGCATGGTATGGCCAGACATTTATAAAGCGAATCATGATAGCAGAAAGACTATTTATGTTACCTTTTAGTCTTGGTCTGCAGCGCCCGAAATGGCTGCATCTAAATAAACATGATTGGAGATACAAATGGTAGATGTGGCTATCGTTGGTATTGGTATGCATGCCTTTGGACGTCATGAGGGTGTTACCGGTATGGAACAGGGGGCTATTGCGGTTCGACGAGCAGTAGCGAATGCGGGCGTGGAATGGAAAGACATGCAATTCGCATTTGGCGGCAGCAGGGCGGCAGGTGACCCGGATCGGATGGTTTCCATGCTGGGCCTTACGGGACTTCAATTCATCAATGTGACCAATGGTTGTGCGACAGGCGGCTCTGCGCTGTTCTCCGCCTACAACACTATCCAGTCAGGCATCTATGATCTTGGCATTGCCATTGGGTTCGACAAGCATCCTCGTGGTGCATTTTCGCCCACGGGTCCTGAGATTAGCGGCCGAAACTGGTACGGCGGCAGCGGTATGGCGATGACAACCCAGTTCTTTGCGATGAAGATCAATCAGTACATGCAAAATCACAACATTACCAATGACTCACTGGCTCGAGTGGCCGCGAAGGCGTTCAGGAATGGCTCGAAGAATCCAATGGCCTGGCGTCGCAAGGCACTGACTGAGGATGAAATTCTGCAGTCTCCCATGTTGTCGTATCCGCTGACGCAATACATGTTTTGTAATCCAGGAGAAGGTGGTGTTGCACTGGTTCTTTGTCGCGCGGATATGGCCCACAAATACACCAAAACACCTGTTTTTCTGAACGCTGCGGTTATCCGTTCCAGAAGATTTGGCAGTTTTGAAGTGACCGCTCCTTCGCTAGCGCTCGAACAAGGTGATGGACCTACCATGGATGCATCGAAGGCAGCATTCGAGATGGCGGGTGTTGGCCCGGAAGATATCGATGTCGCACAGTTGCAGGACACCGAGACAGGTGCAGAGATCATGCACATGGCAGAAAATGGATTCTGTGAACATGGCGAACAGGAAGCAATGCTGGCCAATGGTGACACGGAAATTGGCGGTCGGTTCCCGGTGAATACTGACGGAGGCTGCCTGGCTAACGGTGAGCCTATTGGTGCTTCTGGTTTGCGCCAGGTCTATGAGAACGTACTTCAGCTTCGCGGTGATGCGGGCGAACGACAGGTTCCCGATGATCCTAAAGTTGCCTACACCCATGTTTATGGCTCGCCTGGTATCAGCGGCGTCACGATACTTTCAAAGTAACAACGAAAAAGGAATGAAAATGGCAGCACATGATCATGAGGTCGTATCGATTTACGGCCATAGTGAAGAACAAAAACATGAACTGATGACCCGGGCGCCGGAATGTGTGCTGATGTGGGCAACTAAGGATGGCTGGCCTGTTGGCGTTGTACATTCCTTTGTCTGGCGCGACGATAAAATATGGATCACTTTTTCGTCCCATAGGCATCGAGCAGCGGCGATTAAAAGGGATAACCGGGTGTCGGTCACGGTGAGTGGAGCTGCTTCGCAGGACCCTAAATGTCCAAGAGGCGCGGTTACAGTGAAAGGTAAGGGTACTTTCCATGATGACGATGAAACTAAAAAATGGTTCTATCGCGCACTTGCAAATAAGGTTTCTCCCGATAGCAAACAGGGCGAAGACGATTTTTACAACCTGTTGAATTCACCACTACGAACGATACTTGAGGTGGTGCCGGAAAAATGGATCTCGTTTGATGCAGAAAAGTCTGCAAAAGACCGTGCAGGTCTGCTTAGTGATGACGAAAAAACCCCGCCGCTGAGTTCAGATGTTGTTCGGATGAAAAAAGAGCGTGAGATAAGAGGAATGGAACCGAGGAATCCCAATGACCAATAATATTGAAGACAGAATTGCAGTACAGGATGTAATGCTGCGTTACGCAGCAACCGTTGATGAGAAAGACTATGACGGTTACCGGGCGCTCTTCGTTGAAGATGTGAAGGTAGTCGGTATGGGTGCTGTAGAGATGAACGGCATGGAAACGTTTTATCCCTGGTGGAAAGAAGCGATCGATAAATATGATGCTACGCAGCATATGCTAAGCCCAACTTATGCAACAATCACAGGGGATTTGGCTAAAACCCGTACAGATGTGCAGGCAACGCATTATCCCAAAGGGGATAGCGTAACTACCATCACCCTATGGGCGACATATCACACGGACATGCGACGTGTAGATAACGAATGGAAGATCTGTCGGCATGAATTGGTATCACGAGGGCTTCAAAAGCTACCGTGATACCAAACCTGCACGGGGCTATTACAGCGTAAAGAAATCCGCCCGCGGTGTCATGGTCTCGTCATACACAGGTTCTTTGTGATCACACCGAAACTTGTTGTTGTCCGCGCCGGCCAGCCCGAACCCCTGTAAAAGGCCACCCATGTTTAGGTAATTATCGTGCTTGAAGTGAGCGGCCAGGGATGCTTCGTCATCCCAGAGTTCGTACACAGCGATGCGACCCGCAACGCAGGGATCTTTAGAGAAAACATATGCCTGGCAACCAGGTTCATCATCCCTTGTTGCCTGCTGTAATGGTTTGGCTTTTTCAATAGCCTCATCAATTTGTGATGGGTCTGCCAGGTCAATGGTTCCTGCAATGATAATCATGAATGCTACCTTGTTTTAAAAGGCGCCTAATAAACCATGTAACCAGTAGCATTGGCAACTTCAACGCCGGTAGTAGCGCTAAATATTTGTACCAGCGGAACGTCGCAGTTGGCAATAGCCGCGATGGTAAGCTCCGGTTTGTCGCCATAGTATGACCGTGTCTCCTGTCGCAGGGCGCCTCATCCCGCTTTGTCTGTCACCCGCACACTGGTTTACACTGCTGATCTTTTGATTAAAACGCGGCACACTACTAACTGTATGAAATATCTTATCGTCATCGTTCTGTTACTTTTAGGTGCTAATGCCAGCATTGCGGCGGTGGAAGTGACGCAGGGAGGCTCGGGACAGTGTTCTAATGTTGTATCAGATCTGAAACGAAACTGGATAGAAGTAAAGCGGCATCTGCTTCCAGGCGCGGCGAATATCCAAATCCCGGAGAAAGAAAACTTTGTTTGCGTGTCGAGTGCCCACACCAGGAATGCCATGGAAACAAGAACGTCGGCCAGTTCATCATTACGATGTTTCAGGAACTTGATGAGTAAGGGGTTGGGCTTTTGTTGTGACGAAAGTCTGCTTGCCTGTGCGCAACTAAACCCCTATCTTTTCCCTGAGCTTCTTGAGCGGCCTGGCACCGATAGAGTATATGAACCCCCGGCGTCACTCTGGGTCAAACCCCCGAATGATGGCGAGCAATGGAAAAGCAACTAGCAGGAGATTCGACATGATGGACCTGGATTTATCTGGAAAACGAGCGGTTGTAACCGGAGCCAGTCTTGGTATTGGCGAAGCAGTCGTTAAGGAACTGGCAGACATGGGCGCAGAGGTCGTCTTCTGTGCAAGGAGCCAGGATGCAGTAGACAAGCTCGCGGGTTATTCGGACAAGGTCACCGGATTAACGGCGGACATGGGCGATAAGGCATCGACGGCCACTTTTCTTGACACTGTTGAGGAACGCGGCGGTGCGGACATTCTGGTTAACAATGTTGGTGCTTCGCCCTCCCGTAACTTTCTTTACATGACAGACGAAGAATGGCAGGAGCTTCACGAACTAAACCTGCTGTCTGCTATTCGCTGCACCCGGAGACTGCTACCTAAAATGAGGAAGCAAAAGTGGGGTAGGGTGATTATGGTCGCAAGTGGCGCCGCAAAGTATCCCAATGCGGCACTAATTGATTATGGTGCCACTAAAGCCGCGATGATTTCGATTAGTAAATCCTTGTCCCGTAAATATGGTGCAGATGGTGTGCTGGTGAATTCTATTCTACCTGGGCTGATTCATACTGCGATGTGGGAAAGGGCAGCAACCGAAATTGCAGAGGCAAACGACACTACCATGGATAAGATCCTTGAAAACAACGGGAAAAGTGTGCCCGTTGGCCGATACGGCACATCGGAAGAAGTTGCAGCTGTGATAGCGTTTTTGTGTACCAATGCCGCCGCATACGTGAACGGCGTGTCCCTGGAAGTCGATGGTGGTTCCGGGGCTCATATTTAGACAGGAGTGATCAATGAAATCCCTTAAAGCTGCGCTTTTCGTAGTTCTGGCGTATGTCGGTATTGTCTTTTTGTTCGAATCTTCGCTGGGCTACCTTCAACCCCAGAGCGAGGACACCTTGCTGTTGTCGATGCAAGACCCCACTGGGCAGGTCCGTGATCGTGTACTTTCGCCCTATGAATTAAACGGCGCGCTTTATGTCGCGGTTAATCACTGGCCAAGGCAGTGGTACAAAAGCTTACTGGAATACCCCAGTGCGACTGTGGTGTATCAAGGTGAATCGAAACCTGTGTTGGCTGTGCTGGTGACAGAAAACCCCGAACTCAACCAAATAACTGAGGCTTACCAACTTGGATTTCTTTTCCGGCTTCTGACAGGGTTTCCGCCGCGGGCGTTTGTCCGATTGGACGACCGCATTTAAAGTCATCTATTAACACCAGTACCTCGTGTTGCATTTGCTTGCGTCTGGCTCTTCCGCTAGTATTCGCATCCTTCGATAGGTGGCCTTCTGGTCACCCAAGGATCCCGCCACCGAGGGATCTAAAGCTTTCGTGTGGGGCTATAGCTCAGCTGGGAGAGCGGGTGACGGGCAGTCACGAGGTCGACGGCTCGATTCAGCCTAGATGCACTAATCATCTTTTTTTTATAGTAGTTTATGAGTACCCCGAGTTCTACGCTCCATTAGAGAAACCTTTCGGGTTAGCTAGCAGGCCCGCCTTTTTTTAGCTAACAGGAGGCAAACTCCACCAGTAGCATTGAGAGATCACTCAAGCCTTCCAGTTTGGGCAAAGATCGTCTTCGCAGCTTAAAAGCACAGAGTGTCTCGGTTGTATATATTAATTGCTTAGCACGGATCTCAGCATTAGCGCGCAGGATTATTGCGTCTGACGCGGTAAAAATTGGAGATCCGGGTTTTCCGGAGATTGCCAT
>JABJED010000025.1 GCA_018665025.1 Gammaproteobacteria bacterium | reverse complement strand
TGTACCAAACTCTGCGTTGAGCTCGAAGATCAGGTCAATAATATGCTGACCAGTCGTCGTATCCAGGTTTCCTGTGGGTTCGTCTGCAAACAGAATCTCGACAGAGGAAGCAAATGCGCGTGCAATTGCAACCCGCTGCTGCTCACCACCCGAGAGTTGGCGCGGGTAATGATTCATCCTGTGACTGAGGCCAACTCTATCTAGTAGTTCATGGGCCTTGGCCTGGGCATCAGAATCCCCCCTGAGCTCTGAAGGCAGCATCACGTTTTCTAGCGCGCTCAGGCTCGCCAACAACTGAAAAGACTGGAACACGAAACCCACCAGCTCGGAACGAACCTTTGCCCTTTGTTCCTCATTGAAGGAGGTGATCTCATAGTCTCCCAGTGTTATCGTACCTCGACTGGGGGTATCCAGACCCGCCAACAGGCTTAACAGGGTAGTTTTGCCGGAACCGGATGCTCCCACGATGGCAACCGACTCGGATTTCTTGATTTCCAAATCGATCCCTTTCAATATAGTCAACTGCCCTTCAGAGGTGCTGACTGATTTTCCAAGGTCTTGTGTTTTGATCATTGCTCGCATAGCTAAAATTATTGTCGCTCTGTATTGTTTCAGTGCCAGCCAACTCGTTCTCGCGGACACCCTTCTTGTGTATGGAGACAGCATCAGTGCTGCCTACGGCATGGATCAGGAGCAAGGTTGGGTCAACCTGCTGGCCAACCGCATTGCTATCGATCACCCTCACTACAAGGTCGTCAACGCCAGTGTATCTGGCGAGACTACCGGTGGCGGGGTCACAAGGTTACCGAAAAGCCTCGCCTTTCACCAACCGGATGTCCTTGTACTTGAACTTGGCGGCAATGATGGGCTTCGCGGGTATCCTATTTCCAACATCCGGGACAACCTGCAAATCATGATCGAGCAGGCAAAAGCCAGCGGCGCTCGGGTACTACTGATCGGTATGGTATTACCGCCTAACTATGGCCGTCGATACACTCTCGCCTTCGAAAAGGTCTTTTCCTCACTGGCAGAAGAGCATTCTCTGCGGTTTGTACCCTTCCTTCTGGACGGCATATCGACCGGCAAGGAGCTCGTTCAACGGGACGGCATCCATCCAACCGTCGAAGCCCAACCCAAGCTTCTCGAGGATGTCTGGCCCTCCCTTTTACCGATACTCTAGACCGCCTGACCGAGCAGAACTTCCTGCTCTTTCCAGTCAGGCATCACTTCACCCAGCAGCGCATAGAAACTGGCATTGTGGGCAAAATGCCTGAGATGGCAAAGTTCGTGCGCTATCACGAAATCAATCTGCGGCAAGCCTGCTTTCATTAGCAGCAGGTTAAGACAAATTTCACCGGTGGACGAGCAACTCCCCCACCTGGCTTTCATTTTACGTACCGTCACCCGAGATGGATTACCCCGGGCTGAAAACAAACCGCCGATCACCTGAATTCTTTCAGGAAACAAGGCCTCCGCCTGCCTTCGGTACCAGTGAATAATTTGTTTCTCGACTGCTTCTGGCCTGGAAGGATTAGCGCATGAAACATAGATACTAGTATCGTCCGCTTCCACGACATTGAAGCGACTCTTGGCCAGCACCAGCGGGACTCGGCGGCCAAGATAACTGACCTCCCCACCGGGGGTATAGATATTACGCGGTGCACTTGTGCGACTTGCCAGCTCCGATTCCGCAGCGATAATCCAGTCAAATTTGCTGCCGAGAAACGAATGGATATCGCGCCAGGCGCAATTTGTCGGGACCCGTAGCTCAGGCAAAACACCTTTTTCCACATACAGGGCCATCGACTTCCTGCGACGCCGGATTACCCTGACATGAATCGCTATATGCTGCCGTTTTAGCTCGTAAAGATATTCTGAAGTGCGTCCACCGGTCTGGTGATCCACGCACGTGAGCTCAGTGCCTCCCGCATAAAGGGCGCCGCTCACCGGGATCTAGACACGGGCAATGATCATCCTGTTTAGCGACTGCCCCCAAGACAGGGGGGAGACATTGGAGCCTCTCCATTTTTTTTACGCCACTCTTTCCCCGTGTAGGTATGAATTGCAAGCGCATGAATATCGTTTGCCAGTTCATGGCTGAGAATCCCGTTCACCCGCCTATGCCTGGCTATCAGAGGCAAAGCCTCAAAAGTCTCACTGACCAGGACTACCTTAAAATGAGATTCCGACCCGGCCGGGACGTTGTGGTTGCCGCTTTCATTAACGACTTCCAGGTGTTGCAGATCTATTGCATCCGCAAGCTTCTCTATGATTCTTTCCTGAACTATTCTTTGCTGGTTCGACATACTGCGCTAACCCTTCTCGGTCAGTCTATAAACACCGTCCCAATCAGCGTCAGGGGGATTATCAGTATACGCCTGACACCTGGAGATGTAAGCCAGAGCGGGACCATCGTCGGCAAAGATGTCAAGACACGCTGAGAACTCACTCTTCGCGCGCCTGAAGTCCCCTGCTTTGTAAAGTTCCAAACCCTTCGAAAATTGGTCGACGAGATCTGCATCAACGCCGGTTGTCAGGTTCTTCCTGTTCAGTAACTGATAAACGGTAACCGGTTCACTCTTTCCCACCACCGTGATTCTGTCCAACTCGCGAACATCAATGTCTGCCTCACAAGATCTATAGGTGGATTCGGAAATCATCATTCCTGACCCATAGGCTTTGTTAGCACCTTCCAGACGCGAGGCCAGATTCACCGCATCACCCATGACGGTGTAGTTCATTCTTTGCTTGGACCCCATATTCCCCACAACCATAGTTCCTGTGTTCACACCCATTCTAACCACTAGAGGAGTAACGCCTTTCTGCAGAGCCCTGACCCTGAGTTCTATAAGTCTATCGTTCATTTCAATAGCGGCAAAACAGGCTCTCTTTGCATGATCAGCCTGCCTGGTAGGCGCGCCCCAAAAAGCCATAATGGAATCGCCCTCGAATTTATCTACTGTGCCTTCAGCCCCGAGGATGATGTCGCACATATCTGTCAGGTAGTCGTTCAACAATTGAACCAACTCTGTTGGCGTCAGGCGTTCTGATATTGAGGAGAAACCCTGAATATCAGAGAAAAAGGCAGTCATCTCGCGTTCTTCACCACCCAACTGAATCTTCCTGGGGTCATCAACCAGGTTCTCAACCACCTTGGGCGAGAGGTATTGCCCAAACATCTCCCGAATCATCGCCTTCTGGCCCATTTCCGAGATGTAGAACCTCGTGTTGATGACAATGATAGAGAAGACCGAAGCTATCAACAGGTAACTTATGGAGAACACCAGCCCAATACTGATATAGAGGTAGCTGGTGAACAAGACATAGAGAACCAGCACGGCAATGCTGATGCTGTTCCTGGGAAGAGGCGCCTGGATCAAGCGCGTACACAAAAATACTGCCAGCAACAGGAACCCAACCAGCAACTCCAGGCCCAATGACGCAGCTTTCAGTGGACCATTCTTTATGATGGTCGAAATCGAGTTCGCGATCACTTCAACGCCGTAGACATTCCCTACAGGCGTTCCAAACTGATCGTGGGCAACTTCAGCAACCTCGCCAATCAAGGCGATCTTGCCGTTTACAAGGTAGGCTAGGTCCTCGAGCTCTTCTTCATCATCTACAAACAACAAATCGGACGCGGATATCCCGATAATTTCATGCAGACTGGCGATACCCCCGGATACGCCAGGCAGCAGCGGATAATCGATATACATTTCGTCAAACTGATCGAGCTGCACTTCTATTTCTGGCCCGATACTCAAGACACCATTTACAAGCTCCGGCTCTTCCTCGCGAGACATAGAGACGGCCTTTACCGCAAATGGCCAGGCGTCAAAAAGGTTAACCATTTCCCTATGGATACGCAGGCGGACAATACTTTCAGAAATTGCACTGTTCGGCGCTATGTTCGAGTAACCGTGGTTGGTCACGTCATTAAATCTGTCGATGGCAGTATTGAGTCCCAGGTATTCCCCTTTCTCTATCTCGGCCTGGGAGACCAGTAACACATTACCTGTCTCCGCCAGCGCATCCTCCAGTGTCGGATCCTCTCCATAGGCACTGTTGAAGTCGAGCAGCATGTCGATAGCAACGACAGACGCACCCATATCGTTCAACCTCAGGATAATCGTCGAAAGGTCTGTTCTACGAAGAGGGTACTTGTCGTACTCGGTGTAAAATTCTTCGTCGGTGAATACGATGACGACATCTTCAGAAGGGTTGGTGAAAAAATCATCACCATAGTGGGTACGGAGGATCTGACGATATGAAAGCGTTTCGTCTTCGATAAGGGAGAAGGCCTCCCGATACTCCAGGAACATCGCCACGAGAAAGAAAAAGACGACGGCGATCAGATCATAACGTTGTTGGTTAGAGCCCATTATTACTGATCATCCAAGAAACCCCACAAGCATCTTATAAAACACTTGTGGGGTTTTACAATAAAAAAACGGCAAACCGACTATAACCGCCAGTCATCTGGAAGATAGATTAGTAATCTTCTTCCAGGCCCGCATTATAAAGCCTCGCTTCGCTTTCCCTGAGATTACTCAGTTTCAAAACCTGATAGGACTGAATCAGCAGCGGCCGCATGTCATTGTCGTCTGGGTTCTGCTGAAAATACTCCCGATAAGCATCCATCGCAGCGACATACATACCCTGTTCTTCAAGAAAATTCGTTTCGAGAAAAATATCGTCGCCGATCTGCTCCAGAACTGCAGTCAGCTCAATTTCTTCATCAGCTGACATGACCTGGAATTTGCTCTCAGCCTTCGGTATGTAGACTGTACCGTCTTTATCTAAAACCTCCACCCGATAGGTATGCTCACCGACAGCGCGACTTGCCACGTTGTAACGGATCATCTCTGAAGTTGATTGCGCTGGCACATCAATCGGCATGCCGGCATCGATCACCAGTTTGTAAGAGTATTCAGGACAGGCATTCCTCCAGACAAGATCTGAGTGCCCGGGCGACACTGTGACGCTTCGAATCGTGCGAACCTTGTTGTCACAGACTTCGTCGGCTAAATTAACGCCCCGCCGCACAGTCGTGTAACGCTGCGCCTTGGCAAATTTGTTCAACAGGCTCTGGAACAGGCTTGTCTCTTCCTCTTGCGGCTCGGACAAGCTACCGGCAATAACAATTACCTTAACACCATCAATCTCAAGCTGGCTGTTCGAACCCAGTTCCTGGGACATGCCAGACGCCTGGTTGATGAGCATCCCGGAACCGTCTTTGCCTGTTCTGAGGTGATAACCGGAAAACAGGTATTTTGTACGCCGCACCGGATTCCAATTGGTTCCATTTCGACTGTATTCAACCTGTCCTTCAATCTGGACAAGTTTTGCGACCGGTGGCGCTTTCGCGAACACCTGACTGCTGGTGATTAAAATCAGTAAACTGACTAGAAAACCTAAACTCAATCGTTTCGCTTTCATTGTATTTCCTCCTGTTCATTACCCTTCAGTAACAAACAAATAAACCATTTTAAATATTTAACTACAGGATCCCGAAACAATTATCGTAACCCAGTCGCGACCCCATACTTCGCCACTTGTCGGCTATCTCTGCAACTTCAACCAACCGCGGCGTATGCCCTCAGTGAAAGGATTAAATTATCCTCGACACCTGCTACGCATTATAACCAACCAGCAGCACCCATTTTGTGCACCACGTCACATTCTAGGCCTTGAATTGTACGCCTTTTGTAAGCACAGCCAAGCTAAATAAAACCAATGAGCCTCGCAGCAGCGCCCCCGAGGGTGAGTTTGGTTTTCCCCACAACGTCCTGCTCACTCAAACCAGTTCACAATACGTTCAAGCAATCCTCCCCTGGACTCAATGGGATATGGCTTCGCGACATGGATGAGAATTACTGAAACGTTATCCCGACCTCCATTTGCATTAGCCAACTCCACAAGATAATCCGCCAGTTCCGGTAGATTACCACTCAACTCAATAAACGCCTGTTCGATGTCCCGGTCCGGCACCATGTCGTGAAGGCCATCCGAACAAAACAGGTAGAGATCATCCACCTGGACCTCGTACTCATGACACTCAACTTCCACAAAGGGCGCCACGCCGAGTGCACGGGTCACTACATTTTTCTTATCCGATACCCGCGCTTCTTCTCTGGTCAATAGCCCCTTGTCTATCAGTTCCTGTACAAAGCTGTGATCCTTGGTGACCTGCTTCAGGACATTATCGCGAAACCTGTAAACACGGGAGTCACCAATATGGGCAATAGACAACTTGTTGTCATAGAACAGGCTGGCCACGATCGTGGTACCCATCCCCTTGCATTGAGGTTGAGTCTGGGAAGTATGGAAAACGGCGTCATTCGCCATCTGTACCGCTTGCTGAACCACCCTTGATTCCATCGGCATCTCAGACTCTGTGGGATCGAGCTCGGCTGGCAGGGACGAATCCCCGAGCCGATAGGTGATGAGCTCTTCCATCAGAAGATGTACAGCCATTGAACTGGCAACCTCTCCTGCATTCAGCCCACCCATACCGTCGGCCAGCACTGCAATGCCAAGCTTGACATTGTCCGCGATGTAATCTTCATTGTGGTCCCGCACCAAACCTTCGTGGGTCCGTCCGACTATGGAGAGCTGGCTGTTGAGATTAACGCTCTTCATTAAGCGTTCCCGGCATTATTTTTCGAACTTTCTGCGCCCAGACGTTCCATGCAAACTTTAAGGTGCGCCGCTAGCTTCTTACCGCTCTGGTAGCGCTTCTCTGGTCGCTTACCCATCGCATTGTGAATGACTTTCCGCAATGCAGGGTTAATGTCGGGCTTAACCTTCTTAATGTCAATTGCCGGATCATTCACAATCGAGTACATCAATGTTGCCATGGAATCACCTTTAAAGGGCAACTCACCGCTGACAAGCTGGTAGAGCACAACCCCAAGGGAAAAAAGATCAGCACGACCATCAACTTTCTTGCCCATACATTGTTCAGGGGACATGTAGTTGGGTGTCCCAAGCACTGTGCCGGTTCTTGTTTTACTTGAATCTGTAATCCGAGCGATCCCGAAGTCTGTAATTTTGGCTATTCCTGTATCCGGGTCATACATGATGTTGGACGGTTTAATATCACGGTGCACAACCTTCTCGCCATGAGCATAGTCCAGGGCAACAGCACAGTCCGACACTATTCTCAAAACGTCGCCCACCGGCAGGAGTGAATCTGTCTTGATGTGACGATCCAGGTCATAACCCTTGAGCAGTTCCATCGCAATATAGGCCAGATCGTGGTCTTCCCCGGCATCATAGATCGCAACAATGTTGGCATGGTTCAGGCGGCCCGCGGATTCAGCTTCCCTGAAGAATCTCTCTTTAACATCCTGCAGCTCATCCTCACCAAACCCCTGTGACAATCCCATCGTCTTGATCGCGACGGCGCGGTTAATCTTGGGGTCCTTACCCAGGTAGACAACCCCCATGGCACCCTGCCCCAGTTCCTTTTCGACCTGGTAGCGACCCAGCATGGGTTTTTCAACCGAGCCATCTTCATTTACGATGGTGGCACCAAGTATCTGCATGGAGTTACCACCCGTCAGCACAGCGTCTTCCATCGAGCTACAACGGGCAATTCGTTTTTGTATGTCCCGGAAACCTGATTCTGTCTCGCCGATAAACTCGTAACAGGACTGCGCCTTGTTGTACTGGCGCTTGCGTTCGTAATCCAGCCCAAGGTTATAGATCAGGTTGTAGGTATTTTCCTCTGGAGGGCAACGGCGGTATTTCTCAAAAGCCGCATCCAGTTGACCCTGCCCCTGGTAAGCCAGCCCCAGCATTCTGCTGCTTTCTGCAGAATCCGCAGCACTCACCACCTGGCTTTTTTCCGCTATCATAAATAACCGCATACTCATCGCGACCAGGGTAACCAGCCCAGCCAGCATCGGGTAAGTCATGGAAACAACCAGACCCAGATACACATAAAGCGCTCCGACTGTCACGATATAAACCAAATAGACACCTAGCGCCGCAAATACACGGCCTGCGAGCCCCCTCACTGCACTCGTGACAAGCAGGGCAACCAGCAACAAAGCTGTCACCAAAGACTCAACCAACGTACTCGCTGGTCTCAGGGGAGCCCCATTCATCATCGTGCTGATAGCACTTGCTATGATCTCTACCCCGTAGACCGAACCCGTTGGGGTATTGTATTTATCGTGAGTCACTTCCCAGGTATCACCTACCAATACAATTTTGTCGCCAAACACATATTGCCATTCCTCCGCTTCCTCAGCGGTCGCATTCTCAAGGTCAAGAATCTCTAACGCGGAGAACCCGGCAGCACCTTCAGACAGGTACCGGGTCCCTGCATCGATGAGGGGGAAATCTATGTAGATGTCACCAAACTGATCAAGTGGCGCGCGCAGCCTGTCACCAAGCACTAGCGTATTGCCCTCAAGGCGAGGTTCAACCTGCCAATACAAGGCGAGCGCCTGCACCGGATAGGGCCAGCCATCTTCGTTATTCGTGATGTCCTTGTGTATTCGAAGTCTGCCAAGACTATCGACAATGGCACTGGTGGGTTCGAGGTTCGTATACCCGGTCATCGAAGTCTCATTCAGTGTTTCAGTCGGGTATGACAGGCCAGTAAATTTCTCGTCTTCAAAATTAGCGTAGGACACCAGGAGTACATTATCTGCAGAACGTAACATTTCTGCGGTGGGTTCATCCTCCCCGTAGGAACTTTGAAAATCCATCAGGAAGTCGAGGCCAACCACCCGGGCACCAAATCCCGAGAGAACTTCCGCAATCTTGCCCAGGTCAGTACGACGAAATGGAAAACTGCCGTACTCTTCGTACAGGGCTTCATCCAGCGCAACGATCATGATCTCGTCCCTGAGCGTTGTCAGTTCAGGGTCACCAAAGACAGTTCGGAAAATTTGACGAATGGAAATCGTCTGGTCTTCCAGTAGCGAAAAGACCTCGAATCGCTCGGCAGGAATCGTCAACAGGAAAAAAACAATCGTTATTGCAACATCCAGACGTTTGAGTGGATTCTTCATAACTTGGCAGTTTACCCCTCAGCGGGCAGGTGGCGATGCACCAATACCCTATTTTCTTAACGATATTGAGGCATCAGAGTTGACATGTCCATTCCACCTTATCCTGAAATCTAGTATTCTTAACCACTTTCCAGTGTCAAGAAACTTAATGCTAACCGTTATCTCGCCTGCCAAAACTCTGGATTTTGATACGTCGCCTTCGACTTCAAAATACTCAAAGCCTGTTTTTACAACACACACCAGTGCCCTCGTTGACGTGATGCGCAAAAAATCGTCTGCAGAGCTCAGCAAACTTATGGGTATTAGCCCAAAACTTGCAGCGCTAAATGTCGAACGATTCCAGTCATTCAACCTGCGTTCGAAAACGACCAAACAGGCTCTACTGGCATTCAAGGGTGATGTCTATATAGGACTGGAGGCCGAAACTTATGGCGAAAGGGATTTTACTTTCGCACAGAAAAACCTGAGAATTCTTTCTGGCCTGTACGGCATCCTCAGGCCTCTGGATATGATCAAACCTTACCGCCTGGAGATGGGGACTCGGCTGAAAACCAATAACTGCAAAACACTTTATGAATTTTGGGGGGACGAGATTGGCGAGGCGCTAGGAAGAGAACTCTCTGCACACCGAAACAAAACGCTGTTAAACCTTGCGTCTATCGAATACTTCAAGGCTGTCTCACCCAGCAAGCTACCAGGCAAGGTGATTACCCCTGTTTTCAAAGACTACAGTAAGGGCACTTACAAGGTGCTTGGGTTCTTTGCGAAAAAGGCACGCGGGTCAATGGCTAGTTTTATCGTGAAGAACCGGATCAGTAAGCCCGAAGATATCAAGGGATTCTCGGAAGACGGCTATCAGTACAACGAAACCTACTCAACAGATGACCAGTGGGTATTTACCCGGAAGGCAAGCTAACAACGGATCACAGAGCTATCTTGAACCTTCTCCAGCGTCTGGCTAATAATCTATTTTGAATCATCAACTGACTGCCCAAAACTCTTCTAAAAGCTCTCATATAAAAATGGGCATCATCGTCAACCCATTTTCCGGGCGAGATGTTCGTCGTGTCGCTGCACGTGCCAGCACCAGCGACCACCATGAGAAGCAGCAACAGGTGACACGTCTGGTGCTTGGTGCGCTTTCCCAGGGTGTCGAGAAAATCTATCTCGCGCACGAGCCGTTCAGAATCAATGAAAAGGCGGTAGAGAACCTGCCGGAAAGGGATCAAATCGAGATCCTGAGGTTTACCCTGACCCACTCAGCCAGGGACACAACCACCATGGCCCAAATGATGTGGGACGAAGGTTGCCGGGTGTTCATTGTACTCGGTGGAGACGGCACATCCCGAATCGTTGCCCGGAGTTTTCCTGACGCCATCATGCTGCCGCTATCCACCGGTACCAACAATGTCTTCCCTTATCGTCTTGAAGCGACCGTTGCGGGGATGGCCGCCGGCCTGGTTGCCGCTGGGAAAGTTCCAGCGGATCATTGCCGCAGGTGTAAACGCGTCCACATCAGGAAAAACGACGAGTCTGATATTGCTCTGATCGATGCAGTGCTGCTACGCAACGATTTCATGGGCAGCCTGCTCCCATTTAGGCCTGAAGACCTGTCAACAATCGTATTGACGAGAGCGGAACCTGCCTCAATCGGTATATCCCCAATCGGGGGGTTTTTTGAACCGACGGGTCACCACAATGACAACGGTGTCGTCGCTCAATGTGATCCGAATGCTACCCTTCGAGCAAACGTGCCGATCTCACCCGGATTGCATGCTGAGGTTGGCATTGATTCAGTTCGACCAATCGCGTTTGGGGAATCGATTACTTTCGAGGGACCGGGGATTCTGGCCTTTGATGGTGACCGGAGTATCAAACTTGCAGACCGAGAGGTCGCCATCGCCAATGTCCTGCGGGATGGTCCTTTTATCATTGAAGCTGAAAAGGTGATGGCGCTGGCCGCCGCCAGCAATCTATTCCAGCTGTAAGCTAACTGCCACACATTTTTGCACTGCCAAACTCCGGTCAATCCGGTATCCTTACAGCCTGTGAATAAAAATGGCCCGTTCAAGAGGGTAATCAATAATATGAAGTTGTTTCAGCTACTCTTAATGCTTTTAGTGTTTGCGCCGCTTGTGCTGCAGGCAGAAGACAAAACCACGACCAAGCCGATGACCAAAACCCTGGCCTGGCCTGACGGCACCCGCTATGTTGGCGGTGTCATGGAGGGCAAACGGACAGGTAAGGGAACGATCTTCTGGCAGGATGGCACCCGTTTTGTAGGCCAGTTTGAAAACGACATGCGCAATGGGCCCGGAACAATGATCCTTCCAGATGGAACGGTCTACACCGGGTTTTTCAAGAACGACGAGCTGGTTGATACCGAACGCACTATCGCCGCCAGCGCAAAAGCCGCGGTAGAGCTGGACAATGAAGCATCAGCTGCTGCGCTGCAGGGTACTGAACTTCCTATGGAAGCTGACTCGCTAGTTGACAAGCAATCTGCCACCCTCGCGCAGGTTGACGAAAATGATCTGCTCGAACCCGTCAGCGACCCTGAACCAACTATTGTCCTGGATGAAGCACCAGAACCCGAAGAGAAAATCGTGGCAGCTGCCAAGACCGCCCCTGAGTCAATCGCCGAACCTGAGCCCGGGCCAAGCCCTGAAGAAGACCATTACTCCAGCGATGTGACCGACATTACAGATTCGGTCAAGGATGGGCTGATCGAGACCGTGGACCTATGGGCAGCAGCATGGTCTGATCAAAATGTTCCTCAGTACATTGCCAACTATTCCGAAGATTTCGCAGTCCCCGGCCGACAGAGCAGACGAAACTGGGAAGCGCTCAGAAGAACAAGAATCAAGCGTCCCGGTTACATTAACCTGGATATCACGTATCAGCGATTCGAACTGGTCGACACTAACGTCGTAGACGTGTTCTTTCGCCAGGCCTACCGTTCGAATACCTATAGCGACCTGACTGACAAAGTCCTCAGGCTCCGCAAGGAAGATACAGACTGGAAGATCCTGGTCGAACGCAGTCGATAGTCTTCGTACGATTCCAGCACCTTCAGCACGTTCAGCACATCTTAAGGAAAAATATGCCTGAAGCATCAACGCCATTCCCTTCCGCGACTATTCTCATGCTTCGGGATGGTCCTACTGGCCTGGAGACCTTCATGGTTGTAAGGCATCACCAGATCGATTTCGCCTCCGGTGCACTGGTGTTCCCGGGCGGCAAGGTTGATGCAGGTGATTATGATGTCCGCAACTACTGTGATGGCATAGACAGTGCTGACGACACAGCAGTTGCCATGATGGCAGGCGCCATCAGGGAAGCTTTCGAAGAATGTGGTATTTTGTTAGCCCGCGAGAAAGGCTCTGACGCCCTGGTATCAGGCGAGAGACTGAGTACCCTTGAACGCTATCGTGACCCGTTAAACCGGAGCGAAGTTTCACTGATCGAGTTCCTTGAAAAAGAACAGCTCGTGCTCGCTTGTGACACCCTGCAACTCTTCGCTCACTGGATTACGCCGGAGATGCTACCCAAACGCTTCGATACTCACTTCTACCTGGCAGTGGCCCCCTCAGACCACCTGGCGATTCATGACGGACACGAATCTGTAGATTCAGTCTGGATTTCACCGGATAACGCCATCAAGGGCAACGCGGACGGCACCTATACGATTATCTTCCCGACTCGCGTTAACGTAGAAATGCTGGGAGAAAGCTCGAACGTTGCTGATGCCATGCGGGCAGCGACAGGCCGAAACATCGTCACCATTCTGCCCTGGACAGAACACAGGGACGACGGAAACTACATCTGTATCCCTGAAGATGCCGGTTATGTAACGACTGCAGAGAAGATGCAGCGACCACCGGCTTAACGTGAGGCCAATTTATTTTAGTCTTTTGGTGCGACCCTCGCTTGCGCCGACCCACTCTGCCACCAAGATTCTCTGTGCCGGCAAACCAAGCATTACTCACCTTGGTTGACACAAAAAAGGCGCTTTATGCGCCTTTTTACTAGCCCCCGAAGTCGTCGAGGAAGATGTTCTCTCGTTCAACCCCGAGGTCTTCGAGCATGCCAATCACGGCGGAGTTCATCATGGGTGGCCCGCACATGTAGTACTCGCAATCCTCGGGCGCAACGTGCTCCTTCAGGTATTCATCGAAAAGCACATTGTGAATGAAGCCAGTGTAGCCTTCCCAGCCCTCGATTCCCTGATCAGACAATGCAACGTGCCATTCAAAATTAGGATTTTCTGCCGCCAGCTTGTCGAACTCATCTACGTAGAACAATTCGCGCTGATTACGGCCACCGTACCAGAAGGTGATTTTCCTGTCGGAGTGAATTCTCAGTAACTGGTCAAAAATATGGGCTCGCATTGGGGCCATACCGGCACCACCGCCGATAAACACCATCTCTGCGTTTGTTTCCTTAGCAAAGAACTCTCCGTATGGCCCGAAGATAGTCACCTTGTCACCGGGCTTCTTGGTGAATAGATAGGAAGACATTTTCCCCGGCGGAAATTCTGTACCCGGAGGTGGCGACGCAACACGGATATTGAATTTCATCACGCCTTTTTCGTCCGGGTAGTTCGCCATCGAGTATGCTCGAATCGTTGGTTCGGGGACCATCGACTTGTGTTCAAAAACACCGAACTTCTCCCAATCGCCGGTGTACTCTTCCTCGACGTCAATATCCCTATAGTCGATATCGTAGGGAGGAATCTCAAACTGGACATAACCACCCGCACGGAAATCTACTTCTTCGCCTTCAGGCAGCTTGAGCACGAGCTCTTTAATAAATGTCGCAACGTTCTCATTGGAGATGACATCACACTCCCAACGCTTAACGCCAAAGAACTCTGCAGGCACTTCAATTTTAAGGTCCTGCTTAACCGCTGTCTGGCATGACAACCGCCAGCCATCTTTGGCTTCACCGCGGGTAAAGTGTCCCTCCTCTGTAGAAAGCATCGACCCACCGCCTTCCATCACTACGCAACGGCACTGGGCACAGGTGCCACCACCGCCACAGGCGGAAGAAAGGAAAATGCCGGCATCAGCCAGGGTATTCAGTAGCTTGCCACCGGCGCTACAGGTGATCGTCTTTTCCGGGTCACCATTAATTTCGATAGTCACTTCGCCGGTACTCACCAGTAATCTGCGGGCGTACAGAATGACAAACACGAGCATCATGATGATTCCCGTAAACATGCTTACACCCAAAACAACTTCAATAACGTTCATATCTGGACTCTAAAAACCTCTTCAATGCCGGGTTATCACTAACCCTCAGGACCTTGTCTAAAGTAAAATTTCTAAATTGGAATACCTAACGTGCAATGTCTAACGCGCAATATCTAAAGTGAAATGTCTAAAGTGAAATGCCGCCGAATGACATAAAGCCCAGGGACATCAAGCCCACTGTGATAAAAGTGATCCCAAGACCTCGCAGACCTTGCGGTATATCACT
>JABJED010000024.1 GCA_018665025.1 Gammaproteobacteria bacterium | reverse complement strand
CCGGGAGAAAATTGCCTGATGCTACCCCTTTACCCTGAGATAAAGCCTTATGCTCGGCATCAGCTGAAAGTTGATGATGTACACGAGTTGTACATGGATGAAAGTGGAACGCCCGATGGGATACCGGTCGTATTCGTTCATGGCGGACCCGGGTCCGGTTGTGAATTTAACTCGCGATGTTTTTTTAGCCCCGAGAAGTACCGCATTATCCTGTTTGACCAGCGAGGCGCTGGCCGATCAACGCCGCATACGGAGTTGACCGACAACACGACAGACCATCTTGTGTCTGATATGAACAAGATCCGCGAGTATCTGGGGATTGATAAATGGATCGTGTTTGGTGGTGGATGGGGCGCAACGCTCAGCCTCGCCTATGCGCAAAAACATCCGGAAACCGTTCTGGGCCTGATCCTCAGAGGAGTCTTCCTGGGGCGTCAACAGGACATCGACTGGTTTAGTGAGGAAGGAGCAAGTCTTTTCTTCCCTGATCACTGGGAAGATTTTGTTTCGCCGGTCCTTAATAAGGGCAAGGCAGAAGGTAACGAAAAGCCACGCAATTGTGAGGCCTATCACGAGCTGATGATGCAGGATAACGAGTTGGCCCGCATGTCTGCAGCGAAAGCCTGGTCAACCTGGGAAGCACATGCTTCGACGCTTCATCCAGATCCACGATTGATTAAACATTTTTCAGATGGCGGTCGGGCACATGCAAGATGCCTGATTGCGACTCATTATTTCAAGAATCAGTGTTTCCTTGAGCCTGGCCAGTTGCTTAAAAATGCCTCTGTCCTGAAGGACATCCCGGGTATTATCGTTCATGCTCGGTTTGACTGTGTCAGCCCCCTGGGCAATGCCCACCAGCTTCGTAAAGCCTGGCCAACTTCGCAGTTATACATTGTTCGGGAAGCCGGACATTCGGCGACAGAACCTGCGATGATCGATGCACTTATTCGTGCTACCCGAGATATGGCGCTCAGGTTCGAAGCCGACTTCCACGTTTAGGCGTCTGTCACAGTGCTTGGTTTGATTCAACGAGTAAGCGATGCCTCAGTAGTCATTAATGGCGAGGTTCATGGCGAAATTGGGCCTGGCCTACTGCTGCTTCTTGGGGTTCAGAGGGAAGATACGCCAGCGAGAGCAGAGAAATTGCTTTCGAAGATCGTAAACTACCGGGTCTTCAATGATGAAACAGATCACATGAACCTTTCGCTGATAGACGTGAAGGGTTCACTGCTGATTGTTTCGCAGTTCACCTTGGCCGCAGATACCCACAAAGGGCTGCGCCCATCATTTTCTTCGGCTGCCTCACCGAAGCTTGCAGAAAGGCTCTACAACGATTTTGTTGAAGCGGCGCGGCAGTTCGTGCCAGTGGAGACAGGCCAATTTGGTGCAGATATGAAGGTGTCGCTGACGAATGATGGGCCTGTGACGTTCCAGCTTAATTCGTGAACCACGTTACTCGTTAGCCTCCGCGGAATCGGCCGCGAAAGAGTCGGATCGATCCAGTTTGAAAATCCGGGCAAACAATATACCGATTTCGAAGAGCAGCCACATGGGAAAGGCAAGCAGCACCTGTGAGATGATGTCCGGCGGAGTTAATACCATGCCTACAACAAAGCAACCGACGATAACGTATGCTCGTTTGCTGGCGATGGAGTCGATCGATGTTGCCCCTGTCCAGATTAACAGCACCGTGGCGATTGGTATTTCAAAAGCAAGACCAAAAGCGAAGAACAATTTCAGGACGAAATCCAGGTAGCGATTAATGTCTGTCATGACAGTAACGCCTTCTGGCGCCGCTGCAGTAAAGAAGCCAAAAACCAGAGGGAAGACCACATAAAAAGCGAACGCGATCCCTGCGTAGAAAAGCAAAATGCTGCTAACCAGCAATGGCATCGCGACCTTCTTTTCGTTTGAGTAAAGCCCTGGTGCAATAAAACTCCAGATCTGGTGGAGGATGTATGGCATGGCGACGAATATCGATAGCACCAGCGATAGTTTAAACGGGGTTAGAAAGGGCGAGGCGACGTCAGTGGCTATCATCGTCGTGCCTTCCGGCAGAAACTGCCGGAGTGGTTCAGATATGTAAGAGTAGATGTCGTTTGCGACGTAAAACAGCGGCAGGAAAATGATCAGTACCGAAAGGATTGCATGCAGCAGGCGAGTTCGCAGTTCAATAAGGTGATCGACCAGAGGTTGTCCCTGATCTTGAGAAGAAGAGTCTTGAGAAGAAGAGTCTTG
>JABJED010000168.1 GCA_018665025.1 Gammaproteobacteria bacterium | reverse complement strand
TTTCCCTACCAGGCAAAGTGCCTGCGTTGGACCCGTGAGGAATTTGGTGCTCTCGTTGATTCCGATCGTGAAAGCGTCAGGCACCTGTTGTCCAATGTCGGATTGATGCCTTTGATCGAAGACGTTATTGGTTAGATCATCGCTTAACATTTTAAAAAAGCCCGGCGTTGCCGGTTTTTTTTGTTTCTGCTGACGCGCTATTTACTTTTAGGCGCTTCCTCGCTTTCAAGCCATCGATTCAGCGTGTCATGGAAATGCCTGATCTTGGACTCCTGGTAGCTTGCAAAAATAGTCTCACCTTTCGGGTGAGAATGAAGGCCTTTTTGTACCATTCGATGATTCACATTATCCTGGTTAAAAATCTTTGCCAGATTGCTGCCAATTTCAGCGGCAACAGTATAGTCATCATCAATATCGAGGAATGTGCACTTTGC
Source organism: Gammaproteobacteria bacterium (assembly GCA_018665025.1). Lineage (GTDB taxonomy): Bacteria > Pseudomonadota > Gammaproteobacteria > Pseudomonadales > Azotimanducaceae > UBA9659. Next base: position 4,980 of record JABJED010000168.1, on the reverse strand, counting down.
AGGTTCAGGCATAGGCACTCCCTCGGGTAGGGGAATCATATACATCACTTCGTGCAGTGATTGCTCTGGGTTATCACCATCCGGACGGAACCGGTAGAAGATCGGGCTGAAGTCAGCCCAGGGGCTAAGGTTTGGAAACAGGGAATAGTAAATAGCATCATTCAGGTCGGCGTCACTGACCTGGTCTACATATTCTCCAAACTGTGGCCGCATTGCCTCGCGCCTTGCAGCAGCCGACGATTCACGATACTCAGTCGGATCTGTCGGATAGACCATTGGATCATCTTCCTGTCCTGGAATAATTTTCCCACCAACCCAACTACACATCTGTATGTCGGCAGACTTTACTTCGCCGCTGATGTATTCGGCGTGTTCGGTAAACCTGCCCGTGCGGCCATTCTGTAATTCAACTTCAACTTCATTTTCAGCGATTCGCCTGTAGATATGGCCGCTGATCATATGCTTCATACTCTGGTAGGCCTTACCATCGGGATAACAGGAAGGGTCGTTCTGGTCGAGCCCGGTGTGAGGGCTTGGATATCCTGACGGAGACATAGCCCGTGAGAAATTTCCCCACGTATCATACTTGGAGTTTGTGTCGCCAAATGAGCCCAGAAGTTCCGGATGAGTCGCAATCACATGGTAAGACTCCATAAAGGCTTCCTGTGCAACTTTCCAGTTGCATGGTAACCGCTTAACCAGATGGGCTGCTTTAAATCGGCGTTCGAATGGGATACCAAAGTGCCGATCAAAGTCACCGATGAAATCTGCCAGAGGTTCGCAGCTTGCATCGGGGTTAATGAAATAGAATCCGCCCCATTTACCAATATTGATTTCTGGCAGAGAGTATTCCTCTTCTGTGACGCTGGGGAAATCCCAGTGTGCCGGTATCTCTTTGAGTTTGCCGTCAAGGTGCCAGGACCAGCCGTGGAACGGGCAGCGAAATACCTTGAGCTCTTTTCGGTGGTTATCGCAAAGTGCGCGGCCTCTATGCAGGCAGGCATTAGGAAACGCCTTAACTTCATCTTCTGATACGCGAACGATAATGAACGACAGGGAAGCGATGTCATAGACGTGGGTATCGCCGACGTTCTGGATATCCGATTCATGGCAAGCCATCTGCCAGACGCGCTTCCACAACCGTTCTACCTCAAGGTCATGTGCTTCCTTGGAAAAGTAGCGATGGGTCTGGACTTTGGTCACCCCGGCAGGATAGGGAGAGTCTTCGAGATAGGCGGCGGGTGGTGGTACCTTGTCCGCTCTCAGAATGTCGTTGTATGAGATTCCATTTGATCTGTCGTGACCAGTTTTTGTTTCAACCATGACTATGCCTCGTCGTATTGTTTGTTGTTATTTGGGCGAATTCCCCAATCATACCCATGGTTGGGTAAAACCATCAAGGTTGTCGGTTTTAGTGAGATGTGACGCTATCATGAAGTTTGATAGAGGTCCGTTCCCGGTCACGGATCATGGGTATGTGTTGGAGTTCGTCTCATGGTTCTTGGGCCGAGAGGAACCCTGAATGAGTATGATCCCGGGCAGAAAATACCTTCAACATTGGGCAGTTCTACTAGATCGATCTCACATCTGGCCGGCTGAAAACTACAGCCTGGGCTTCAATAGGGCTGGCTGGGTGAATGTTGCCTGGTGTCCCCCCGGACAATTTTTGTAGTAGAGTATAAAATTCCAATCCGCCGAACCTTTTTAACCTGAAGACACGTGGCCGGTGGATTCCTTTCTGGCGCTACCCAAGTGATCAATAGCAAAATTTGAGGAAAGCAACGATGGTCAAACTGAAAGGTAGAAATGCGATTGTAACGGGCGCAGCTGTTGGTCTTGGCAGCAGTTATGCGAAAGCACTGGCGCAGGAAGGTGTCAATGTTGCGGTGTGTGATCTGCGCGAGGAAATTCACGAGGTCGCGGAAAGTTTGCGTGTCCTGGGCGTTAATGCCGTTTCATATCAAGGTGATGTGTCGGACCCGGACCATGTTCGTACAGTAGTCGACGGAGCCCGGGAAGAATTTGGTAGTATCGATATTCTGGTCAACAACGCCGGCGTTTGGGGCGCCAGTGTTGCAGATGATGACCTGGATAAATCGATCGAGGATTACGAACAGATTGTTGGTACTAACCTAAAGGGTGAATACCTGTTTGGTCGTGCGGTTATTCCGATCATGATTGAGCAGGGCAAAGGTGGTGAGATAGTCAATATTGCAACCGATCATATGGTCACCTGCGGAACACCTTATTTTTGTTGCCCGAATCTGGAAACGTGCCCTTGGGGTGATTCGCCTAGGCCGACCGGAGGGGGTGATGCGATGGACCTTTATGATGCAGGCAAGTGGGGGTTGAATGGACTTTTATATGGATGGGCAAAAGCGCTTGCGCCGCACAGCATCAGGGTCAACGCTTTTTGCATGGGCGCGACTGATTCACATATGTTGCGCGGTTTTCATAACTTTGAACCATCAGATGAAGAAGTAGCGAGCTGGATGAGGGCGGAAGACAATGCCCGGGCAATGATCGATATGTTGCAAGAGGGGCCCTTCGGAAGAAACGCCCAGAACGTTAACTTTTGCATGGGTCGTCCTGTTCAGTTGGAGGCTGCGCATGATCACGTCTATGTCGTGCCCGAGCAGGTTCGCGTCGGAGAAACATCATGAGTCTCTCGGGAAAAGTTGCGATAGTGAGTGGCGCAGCGCAGGGTCTTGGGCGGGCGTTTGCTATACGACTTGCGGAAGAGGGGTGTGCGGTTCTTGGCTTTGACGTCAAAAAAGAAGTTTTGGATGTGCCGGGTGTTACGGGTATGGTAGCCGACGTTTCAAAACGTGAAGACGTCGAAAGCGTCGTATCGAAAGCATCCGGGATGGGTGGGATAGCGGTACTGGTTAACAACGCTGGCACCTGGAGAAAGACGCCTGTCGATAGTCCATGGCAACAGGCCATCGATGATTGGGACTTCATTATGGATACTAATCTCAAGGGTGTCATGATGCTGTCGAGGGCGGTTGTACCGTTCCTTCAAAAAGACGGTGGCCATATCATCAATTTGTCGACCTACTATGTTTTGCCGGCAAAAAGTGATGGAACTAATCAACCAGACACCGACTTGTACAATGCATCCAAGTGGGCGCTAAATGGTTTTACAGATGCCTGGGCAGAGTATCTGGAGAAAGACAACGTGAAAGTTAATGGCATGTGCATGGGTGCCACGGACACACCAATGCTTAGGGGTTTGTTTCCGACTAAACAACTTCCAGCGGAAATGGCATCTGTTGTGATGAAGGCAGAAGATATTGCCGGCCAGATGATGGAAATCATTGCCAGTGGGCGGACGGGCGAGAATTTTGGTGCCTGGGTAGGAGAAGAAATCACCATCGGCGTTCAACCGCCGTTACACAAACGAATTACAGGATAAATAAAGGAAAAAGTATGAGTGTTTTGGATCAATTCAAGCTTGATGGACAAGTTGTCGTTATTACTGGCGGCGGTCGTGGTATCGGGGAAGCGATAGCGCTAGGCATGGCAGAGGCAGGGGCGGATATCGTTGTCGCTGCCAGGCGAACCCACGAAATTGAAGCCGTGGCCGACAAGGTTCGGGCGCTGGGAAGGCGTGCGCTGGCCATCACGACGGATATGATGGAAATTGAACAAGTTCAGGCGCTTGCCGACCAGACCTTCAAAGAAATGGGTGGGTTAACTTGTTGGGTTAGCAACGCAGGCGGCGCAGACGACCGTGTACCAAGAACGCTCCTTGAAATGCCAGAGAAACAATGGGATTTTCAGATGAACCTGAACCTGAAAGCGGTATGGACTGGTGCCCAGGCGGCTGGCAATTACATGAAGGACAATGGCGGCGGTACCATCATCAATATTTCGTCTCAGGCTGGTAACAAGGCATCTCCCTTCAACGGCCCTTATGCGGTCGCGAAGAGCGGCGTTAACAATCTGACTCAGACCCTCGCGGTAGAGATGGCGCCATTGGGTATCCGGGTAAACTCTGTATCGCCCGGTCCGATTCCTACTGAAGTCTTCCTGGAGTTCACCAAGATGACTGAAGAGGACATTCCCAATATGGGTAAACAGTTCGGTATTCCGCTTGGACGAATTGGCATGCCGGAAGATATTGCGCCTGCGTGTGTTTATTTGGCATCTGAAGCATCCAGCTGGATGACCGGCCAGGACATTAAAATTAACGGCGGCCTATAGTCTTTCAAGCGTTTATCTTTCTTCGGGCCTCAGAATGGCAATGAATGGCGTTCAACACCGGAAGGAAACTGGCGGACCTTACGCAATTCTTTCCAGGAGTCTGGGCGCTGCGAGGGGCTCGCGATGCTGATCGAAAATTCAAGCTGTTAGCTTTTAACTTCTTTACCTGGAGCGGCAGCTAGTCAGCTATACCTTCAATACTCAGAAAAGTGCCTTTGTCCGTGCGGATAACCTTATGGGCCCCAAGTACAGCGGCGGGTTTTAGACCGCCTTGTATGTGCGGGAACAGTTCATCGCCTGCGCCCTCGAAATCCGGTTGGATATCTCCAACCGGTGCAGTCCCTTCATAAACTGTTTCAACGCCGGAGGCCTTTAAGCTTGCCACTGTCATGCGAAGACAGTACCAGTGACCCTCTACGTCTGGATAAAAATGATTGGCTACGTTTAATAGTTTCTGTGGGTTGGAAGTGCCATGAGTGAATCCGTCGACTTCATAGGTCGGCGGATAGTAGGTACCATCGCTTGCGATGTTCTGGTCCCAAAGTGTTGCCTGTACCAGATGAAAGACATAAGGGTGTTCTTGTGACATAGATAAATTCGCTGTCAGGTTTTCGTAAAATTCAGGTTAAGTTCGAGCGTGCCGAGCATAATACCGGGCTGATGCTGAAATGTGTTGTTTTCAGCATATTCGAACCTATCTATGCGGTCAAAAATCGCCTTCCAGGTGCTCATTTGTTCGAGCCTGGACAGGCTCGCGCCAGGACAGACCCG